>JBOGEK010000234.1:0-2568 GCA_050743645.1 Acidothermaceae bacterium | reverse complement strand
ATGCATATTCGTCTCAGCTCTGATCCCTGGTGGCATGGCGGCGGCCGCAATCCTCGTGCCGGTCTGGTCGCGTTGTCGGCGCATTCGATCGCACCCGACGCCCGGGTTCTGGTGGCAGTGCCTCTTGGGCACCTGAGCGATTTTGACCTTGAGGGGCCCTGACGGCGAACGGTCAGCATCTTGACAGCCCTCGCCAGGTAGCTACGGCATCGAAAAGGTGGGGCGCAAAAAGGTGAACTGCTGGCACGATGCGACGGTGGCAATGCACGAGGACGAACTTGAAATCGGTGTCGACCTCGTACGCCGCCTGATCGATGAGCAGTTCCCTCAGTGGTCGGCCTTGCCGGTGCGTGCGGCGGCGACTGCTGGGACAGTCAATGCGATCTTCCGGATGGGTGACTTGCTGGCGGCTCGGTTCCCGTTGCGTGCCGCGGACCCAAACACCGTTAGGGACTGGTTGACGCGTGAGGCGGATGCAGCCGCCGAGTTCGCCAAGATTTCCCATATCCCAGGGCCTGAGCCGGTCGCGCTCGGTGAACCTGGAGACGGCTACCGCTTGCCGTGGGCCGTTCAGACCTGGTTGGCGGGACATGACGCCGTCGCCGAGGATCCGGCGTCCTCCGATGCATTTGCCGACGATCTCGTCGAACTGCTCACGTGCCTTCGGACGGCGGACACACACGGGCGAACGTTCACGGGTGCCGGACGCGGAGGTCACTTGACGGATCACGACGACTGGATGAGCTTGTGCTTCGAGAAAAGCGCGCAGCTACTTGACGTCTCGAGACTGCGCGCGCTCTGGCAAGAACTGCGCACGCTACCCGAGATCGACGATGACGCCATGTGCCACGGAGATCTGACGCCGACGAACATGTTGGTCAATGCCGGCAGGCTTGTCGGAGTGCTCGACACCGGCGGGTTCGCCGCCGCCGATCCCGCGCTCGACCTCGTCTCGGTCTGGCATTTGCTCGATGGCGGACGGCGAGAACGGGTGCGAGAGTCGCTGGGCTGCCGTGACGTGCAGTGGCGTCGTGGGATGGCATGGGCGCTCGAGCAAGCGATGGGCCTCGTCTGGTACTACGCCTCGACCAACCCCGTCATGAGCACGTGGGGGAGGCGCACACTCGATCGTCTGCTCGCCAGCACCGAGTAGTGGCCCTTCTGCGGTCTCGATGTCTCGCATGGCATCGCGATAGTCGGATACGACGACGTAAAGTCGGTCAACGGCTGCACGCACTCCCGGGCCATCGTTACCCGCGCTTGGAGTTCGAGGATGGGAAAGCGTCAATTTCCGAGATGGGCGGAGCTTCGGCCATTGCTTCGCCCCAAGCCGGTCGAGTTGAACCCGACCGACCGGCGGTTACGTCAGGCGTTGACGATCGAGGATTTGCGCACGATCGCCCGTCGGCGTACTCCGCGGTCGGTGTTCGACTACACCGACGGCGCGGCCGAACAGGAGGTCAGCCTGCACAGGGCACGTGAGTTGTTTCGCAACCTGGAGTTCAACCCGTCGGTACTGCGTGATGTCAGCGGGCTCGACACCACAACCTCGATTCTCGGCCGCCCGTCCGCACTACCGTTTTCGTTCGCGCCTACTGGATTTACCCGCATGATGAATCACGAAGGCGAGTGTGCGGTCGCCCGGGTGGCGAAGAAGCGCGGCGTGCCTTACGCGTTGTCGACGTTGGGCACGACCTCGATCGAGGACGTCGCCGCTGCCGCGCCGCATGGCCGCAACTGGTTCCAGCTCTATGTGTGGCGCGACCGGGCCGCCGGTGAAGACCTCATGGCGCGCGCAAAAGCCGCCGGTTATGAAGCCCTCATCCTCACCGTCGACGCACCCGTCGCAGGCGCCCGACTGCGCGACCTGCGCAACGGCTTTTCGATCCCTCCTGCACTTACCGCAAAGACAATTCTCGGCGCAGCAATGCATCCTGCGTGGTGGATCAACCTGCTCACCACAACTCCGCTGACGTTCGCTTCGCTGCACGCCTGGGACGGCACCGTCGCCGAACTGATGAACTCGCTGTTCGACCCGAGCATGACGATCGCCGACTTGGAATGGGTGCGCTCGTGCTGGGACGGCCCGCTGATCCTCAAAGGCATTCAAACAGTGGACGACGCGCGACGCGTCGTCGAAGCCGGTGCAAACGCGGTGGTGCTGTCGAATCACGGTGGCCGCCAACTCGACCGCGCTCCCGTCCCGATGCGACTGCTCCCCGACGTCGTCGAGGCGATCGGCGACCGCGCTGAGATCTGCATTGACACCGGTATTATGAGCGGCGCCGATATCGTCGCCGCCCTGGCGCTAGGAGCGACCTCCACCATGGTCGGCCGGGCATATCTCTACGGCCTCATGGCAGGCGGCGAGCGCGGCGTCGACCGCGCGGCCGACATTCTCACCGGGGAAATCCGCCGCACCATGCAGCTCCTCGGCGTCCGCACGATCACCGAACTGACGCCCCAACATGTCAAACTGCCCTAACCGCCGGATCGCCGCCGGCACCGGGGATTTCGTTGAAATGCTGCGGGCCCGCAACGACTTGCTCACATTGTTGCCGGCGTGGG
>JBOGEK010000233.1:0-3939 GCA_050743645.1 Acidothermaceae bacterium | reverse complement strand
GAACCTCTCTGACCGTTCGGTCCGGGCTGTCATAGGACGACGCCCAACAGTTCAACTCCCAACTGCGATGCCAGTCGATAGTCCGGTCGCTCGTAAGTTTGAGCGAGACGCCGAGCGCCGCGGCCCCGGCGGCGCGGCGAACTGCTGCCTACTGCCGGCCTGCCGTTACAAATGCCAGCGCGGCCGGCGATAGCGGCGCGGCGCGGTGGATGAGTCCGAAGGGCCGTCGGATAACGGGGACGGTGGGCACGACAGTCGCGCCAAGCTGACGCGCCTGGGCGGCCATCGGCTGTGGGAGGAACGCGGCCCCAGCTCCGGCAAGGACGAGTGCGATAAGCGCATCGCGGTGGCCGGTTTCGACGGCGATCACGCGGCGTCCATCGTTGCTGTGGCTGAACGCTTCATCGAGGCGGGCTCTCGAGGACGTCCCGATGGGTGTGGCGACGAACTCCAGTTCGCCGAATCGGGTCAAGGGAAATGCCGAACGCCCCTTAGCACCGGGCGGCAAGGCGAGGTGGAACGGCTGCTGACCCATTTCGTGTTCGACAAGCCCGACCGCGGTGGTGGGGAGTTCGGTTAGACCCACTTCGCAAAGACCGGAGCTCACCGTCGTTTCAACACTCCCCCCTGCCTCTAGCTCCGGGCAGCAGATGGCTATCGCGGGGTGCAGCTTGCGGTACGTGCCGAGCAGGCCCGACAACTCATGTGCCAGGGTGGGGATCGCCGCGATGTCGAGGCGACCAGCAGCCAGACCACGGATTTCCGCAACTGACTCTTGGGCGACGGCGAAGTCGCGGAGCACCTGACGTGCCGGTTCACGCAGCGCTTCCCCGGCGGAGGTCAGCCGAACAGTGCGCCCGAGGCGATGAAACAGGGGCGTCGATAGCTCGCGTTCGAGAGCTGCGATCGCCTGTGAGAGCGTCGGCTGCGCGATCCGTAACTCGACCGACGCCCGGGTAAAGCCTCCGACGTCGGCAACCGCGAGGAAATACTCGATTTGCCTTCGATCCATCCCCGAAGCGTAAGCACCCTCATAGGTTTTGCCAATGGGATCTAGAGAGTTTCGCTATTTGACCTATCAGGCGTGTCGGCGCATGGTCGTTACGTGGCAGTGGGCAATCATCCGGAACTCCGGGCGCGGCTGTTCGTAGAGCCGCGGCGCCCGCAACGGATTCGCGACCACCGAAACGCGCACTGGTTCGTTGTGGGGTCGGTGTGCATCGGGGCATTCATGGGGCAACTCGATGCAAGCATCGTGACCCTTGCAACCCCGGCGCTGCAGCAGCATTTCCAGGTGAGTCTTGGTGCGGCGTCGTGGGTGGCGCTGTCGTATCTGATGGTGCTGGTGGCCGCGGTCGTGCCGATCGGCCGGCTAGCCGACAGCGTCGGTCGAAAGATGCTCTACGTCTACGGTTTCGCGGTCTTCACGATGGCGTCGCTGGGTTGTGCACTTGCGCCATCCATCGGAGTGCTGGATGGATTCCGAGTAGTGCAAGCTGTCGGCGCGGCAATGCTGCAGGCCAACAGCGTCGCCCTCATCCGGCTGGCAATGCCGCCCGGCACGGTCGGCCGCGGAATCGGCATCCAAGGTGTCGCGCAAGCTCTCGGCCTGGCATTGGGCCCGTCAATCGGCGGTCTGCTCGTCCACGCAGGTGGCTGGCGGCTGGTGTTCCTCGTCAACCTGCCCGCGGGAGTAGTCGGAATCGTCGCCGGACTGCTGCTTCTGCCGCGAAGCCAGCAGCTGCAGCGAACACAGCGAATCGACTACACCAGCGTCTTCCTGCTGGTCCCTGCAGTGGCCTGCGTGTTGTTGACCCTGACTAACGTTCAGCACGCTCCGCTGGGCGCACCCGCAGTGGTCATCCCGTTCGTTGTCGCAGTCGGCAGCATCGCCACGCTGGCTTGGCATACGCGCAAGCTATTGCGACGACGCGAAGAACCGCTGCTCCCCGTAGATCTGTTCGCCATTAGGGAGTTCAGCTCGGCGATCGCCGCGGGTCTGCTGTCCTACCTGATCTTGTTCGGCATGTTGTTCATCACTCCGTTCGAGCTCGAACGCACCCTTGGCTGGCAGCCCAACAGTGCCGGCCTGCTCCTGACGCTGCTACCTGCCGCGATTGCGATATCTACACCCGTTGCCGGCCGCCTCGCCGATCACTTAGGCCCGCGTCTTCCGACGACTCTGGGCATGGTCATCGCTGCGACGGGTTTCCTCATCGCCGTCGCCGCGCCCCGCAGCGTCACCACGCTCTGTGCGGCGCTCATCGTCATCGGCGCGGGATCAGGACTGTTCACGCCAGCCAACAACGCGGCCATCATGATCACCGCGCCAGGGCACCGAGCAAGCATCGCTGGCGGAGTACTGAACATGACACGAGCGTTCGGCACCGCCCTCGGCGTCGCCGTGACCAGCCTGCTCTATGAAATCGGCGGTGCCGGCGTCGGCGGCTACCGAACTGCCATGCTCACTCTCGCCGTGCTTGCCATTGTCGCCGCGGCGATCGCCCGCGCCGGCCCCCGTGTCCGACGGTCCGAAACCGCGATCAATCCAGGCTGAGCAATCGTGGTCTTCGAGTTGTGCGACGCAACACGTGAGCCCAACGGCTGCATAAGCTCGAGCCGTTGTCGCAAGAGGAGGATGGCTGATGACTGGTGGATGTTGCTCGCCGGGTCGCGGCGAGTCGATCACGACGCCTGCGGTCGAGGCGGCCGCCCCGGTGTTGCAGATCAGCCGCCCGGTGAAGATCTCGACACTCATCGATCTTGCAGGCGGCGCATTTTTGATGGGTAACGACGACGAGAATGCGAATCCGGGCGACGGTGAAGGTCCGGTGCGGGAGGTAGCGCTAAGCCCATTCGCGATCGACGCGGTCACGGTAACTAACGCACGGTTCGCCACGTTCGTGAAGGCAACGGGATACGCGACGGAAGCCGAGCGCTACGGCTGGTCGTACGTGTTCCACCTTCTCGTGCCACCGCAGCTGGACCGGACTATCCATTCCGTCCCGGTGGAGGCACCCTGGTGGAGGCCGGTGAATGGTGCCAGCTGGCGCGCACCCGAAGGCCCTGGGTCGCACATCGGCAACCGGCAGAACCATCCGGTGGTACACGTCTCATGGAACGACGCGAACGCCTATTGCAGCTGGTCGAACAGCAGGTTGCCGACCGAAGCCGAGTGGGAGTTCGCGGCTCGTGGCGGCCTAGAAGGCGCAACCTATGCCTGGGGTGACGAACTGACACCGGGCGGGCGCCACCGCTGCAACATCTGGCAAGGCAGTTTCCCCTCTGTCAATACGCAGGACGACGGCTGGCTCGCCACCGCGCCGGTCACCACGTATGCGCCGAACGGATTCGGCCTGTACAACGTCGCGGGCAACGTTTGGGAATGGTGCGCCGACTGGTTCGCCAACGAGCACTCGCCGGCTCCACAAATCGACCCAACCGGACCGGCTTCGGGCGAAACCCGAGTCATTCGCGGCGGGTCGTACCTGTGCCACCACAGTTACTGCAACCGTTATCGCGTGGCAGCGCGGACGTCGAACACGCCCGACAGTTCGGCCGGCAATATCGGTTTCCGCGTGGTCCGCTCGGGCGAAGCCGTCGACGTCCACTAGCCCGCCACTCGACGCGATGGTCAGGACGCAAACGGCATCACGCTGCAAGGATCTCGCGCGCCTTGGCCTCACTCTCGCGGCGCAAAGCGGTCAACTTTCGGGCTGCGCCACTGGCAGTCGTGGGTTGCGGCAGACGCGGACTGCAAGGTCGGTGAGCTGACGACTGAAAGCAACCCGGGGAGTCGATCCCGCTCTCCATTGGTCATGGCGGCCACCCGGGAATACCCCGTCATGAACGGCATTGCGGCCCACTCGCGTGAACGTTGAATCGCTTCGTTGATTGACGCAGGTAGTGTCGAGCACTGTGATTGCATCCAATGTGGAC
>JBOGEK010000232.1:0-14628 GCA_050743645.1 Acidothermaceae bacterium | reverse complement strand
GCACTATCACCGCATCGACCTGATGTCTGACCTGCTCGACGCAGCACTACCGGCTGATCACCGTTTCGCTCAGCGCGACGAGGTCGTACTCTCCGAACTCGCCCAAGACGTTTTCGTTGCAGCGGCGCCTGGCACGTCGTGCTACGAGGTCACACTTTCTGCTTGCGTAGCAGCTGGTTTCAACCCTGACGTTCGCAACTACAGCACCGACTGGGACGCCGTCGCGGCGTTGATCGCTGTCGGCTGTGGAGTTGGTCTGATTCCCCGACTGGCTCAACCGCTGCACCGCCCCGGGGTTGTGCTGAAGCCACTTGCAGGCGACGGTAGGCCGCGCGCTGCACGCAATATCTTCGCATCGGTTCGTGCCGGGGCGCAGGCCGATCCGGTGTTGGCTGTGGCGCTGGACGCGCTGGTAGAAGCGGCGACTTCGCATTGTTGAACAATCATTCTTGACTGATTGGTCAACAATCTCGTAGCCTTTGGCCATGGCCAGACCCCGAACGTTCGACGAGACCGAGGTGCTCGTCGCGGCGACCGAAATCTTCACGCGCACTGGCTACGAGGGGACGTCGATCGACGACCTCGTCATCGGGCTCGGCTTGCATCGAGGCAGCCTCTATCAGGCGTTCGGCAGCAAGCGCGGGCTTTTCGCCGCAGCGCTGACCCGAAGCATCGACGGTGAATTGGCCACGGCGATGGCGGTTGCGGTAGCACGCGGTCGGGTGGGCGTCGCGGCAGCGCAGCGGTTGGCTGCGGGCACCGCGCTCGATCTGCTCCTAGTAGCAGCGATAGAACTGGCGCCGGTTGATGCGGGCATCGCGGCCGAAGTCGAACGCGCCTACCGGCTAATAGATGTGGGTTTCGCCGGTGGCTGGCCAATCGACCAGGTACCACCGGCTGCGGTCGCGCTGGGCTTGCGCGTGCTGCGCCGATCGAAGGCGTCCGGGCGCGCCAAAGGCTGAGCGCGACTAAACACAACCTGAACGAAAGGCAATTCCATGGCGAGCGTGACCGTCGACGGATCCCAGATGATCGTCGAGATAGAGGGCCTCGACAAGATCCTTGCGCTCAAGCGCAAGCTCACGATCGACATCGCACACGTCCGCGGAGCGACATTCGACCCCGGCGCAGTGCGCGAGCCGAAAGGTGTTCGCGCTCCTGGCGCCCACGTTCCGGGCGTGATCGTTGCAGGCACGTTCCATCGCGACGGCGAGCGAACCTTCTGGGACGTTCACAATGGCGACAAGGCCGTCGTGATCGAACTCGTCGACGACGAGTACGACCGGATCATCGTCGAGGTCGACGACCCTCGAGGTGTCGTCCAGGCCGTGAATGCCGCGATTCAGCGACCAGCCTGACGACAGCGGGCGACCGGGTTGCGAACGATCATCGGTAGACTCGGCGAACGTTTCCGAGCCGAAGGCCGACCCTGTGAGTGATGCCCCGAAGACCGTGCTCGTCGTCGACTTCGGCGCGCAGTACGCGCAGCTCATCGCCCGCCGCGTCCGCGAGGCAGCTGTCTACAGCGAGATCGTGCCGCACACCATGCCGGTTGCTGAGATCGTCGCGCGTCGGCCCGCAGCGGTCATTCTTTCGGGCGGTCCGTCGTCGGTTTATGCCGATGGGGCGCCGTCGGTCGATGCCGCGCTATTCGACGCGGGCATCCCGGTTTTCGGTATCTGCTACGGCTTTCAGGCCATGGCACAGACGTTGGGCGGGGTGGTCGAACGCACTGGGTTGGCCGAGTTCGGCGGCACGAAAGTGACGATTGTGCCGTCGTCCGAAGGGGTCTTGCTCAAGGATTTGCCGGCGCAGCAGTCGGTCTGGATGTCGCACGGTGACTCGGTGACGCAGGCGCCGTCCGGCTTCACCGTGACTGCGGCGTCTGACGGCGCGCCGGTCGCGGCGTTCGAGGACCTATCGCGCCGCCTCGCCGGCGTGCAGTTTCACCCCGAAGTGCGGCACACCGAGCACGGACAAACCGTGTTGCGCCGCTTCCTTCAAGAGGTTGCCGGCATTGCCCCATCGTGGACGACGGCCGGCATCGTGGCCGAGCAGGTCGACAAGGTTCGCGCCCAGGTCGGCACGGGCCGGGTGATCTGCGGGCTTTCGGGTGGCGTCGATTCTGCCGTCGCTGCCGCGTTGGTGCAGCGCGCTGTCGGCGATCAGCTCACCTGCGTGTTCGTCGACCACGGGTTGCTTCGTAAGGGCGAGGCTGAGCAGGTCGAGCGAGATTTCGTTGCCAGCACGGGGGTTCGGCTGCATGTCGTCGATGCCTCGGCAACCTTTCTCAGTGCCCTCTCGGGCGTCAGCGATCCCGAACAGAAGCGAAAGATCATCGGCCGCGAATTCATCCGCGCGTTCGAGGCGGCGGCGCGCGAAATCTCGGCCGAGGCTCCCGTCGACTTTTTGGTTCAGGGCACTCTTTATCCCGACGTTGTCGAATCGGGCGGTGGCGCTGGCACGGCCAACATCAAGTCGCACCACAACGTGGGCGGGCTGCCCGATGACCTGCAATTTGCTTTGGTCGAGCCACTTCGCGCACTGTTCAAAGACGAGGTCCGCGCGGTAGGCCTCGAATTGGGGTTGCCCGAATCATTGGTGTGGCGGCAGCCATTCCCGGGCCCGGGGCTTGCGGTGCGCATCATCGGCGAGATCACGGCCGAGCGGCTCGGCATATTGCGCGAGGCCGATGCGATCGCCCGCGAAGAGCTCACTGCGGCGGGCCTCGATCGTGAAATCTGGCAATGCCCCGTGGTCTTGCTGGCCGACGTCCGATCTGTGGGTGTACAGGGCGACGGTCGCACCTACGGCCACCCGATCGTGCTGCGGCCGGTATCGAGCGAAGACGCCATGACGGCTGACTGGTCGCGATTGCCTTACGACGTGCTCGCCCGTATTTCGACGCGCATTACCAACGAGGTGCGCGAGGTGAACCGGGTCGTGCTCGACGTCACGAGCAAGCCGCCCGGCACCATCGAGTGGGAGTAACGGAAGGTGTAGCTCAGTAATGTCGGGGCACGATGTAGCCACCCAGATTCGTATACGCCGTTAATGATCTCGCTGCCGGCGAGTAGGTGACGGCAATCGGGAGGCGGCATGACGGCGATTCGCGAGCACGCCGACGTTCGGATCGAGCCCGAAGATCGAAACCCGGCGCAGCCCTCGTACGCAGGAGCGCTTGCAAAGGATCTCCGCAAGGCGATCAAGGGCGAGGTGCGCTTCGATGCCGGCTCGCGTGCGTTGTACGCCTACGACGGTTCGATCTACCGGCAGCTTCCGGTCGGGGTCGTACTCCCGAAAGATGCCGATGACGTCGTAGCCGCACTGGCCGTGTGTCGTCAGTACCGCGCTCCGGTTTTCGGCCGTGGCTGCGGTACCGGTGTAGCGGGACAGACCGTCAACAGCGGGATCGTTTTCGACTTTTCGAAGTACATGCAAGGCATCGAGCTCGATATCGGCGGCAGTCGCGCACGCGTGCTGCCCGGAACGATCTGCGACAGCTTGCGCGATGCCGCAGGTGAGCACGGATTGACGTTCGGCCCTGACCCTGCGACGCACGACCATTGCACGCTCGGTGGAATGATCGGCAACAACTCGTGCGGCACCCACTCGATCACCGCAGGAAAGACCGCCGACAACGTCGAGAGTCTCGACATCGTCACGTACGACGGCACCCGCATGACGGTCGGCGCAACCAGCGAGGACGAGCTCGAGCGCATCGTCGCTGCGGGCGGACGGCGTGGCGAGATTTATGCGGGTCTCAAGCGAATTCGCGACGCGTACGCTGACGCGATCCGAGGTGGCATGCCGCACATTCCGCGCCGGGTTTCGGGCTACAACCTCGATGAATTGCTGCCGGAGAATGGCTTCAACGTAGCTCGCGCGCTCGTCGGAACGGAGAGCACGTGCGCGCTCACCTTGTCTGCTGACGTGCGGCTGGTGGCGAATCCGCCGAAGCGGGCGCTCGTCGTCTTGGGGTACCGCGACATTCCGAGTGCCGGTCACGACGCGTCGTGGATCATGTCGTTCAAGCCGATCGGGCTGGAGTTCACGAGTGTGCACTGCCGCGACAACCTGCGCACCAAGGGTTTCGAGGTCGCCGAGGAACTGCTACCGCAGGGCAAGTCGTGGCTGCTCGCCGAATTCGGTGGTGACACCCAGCAAGAGGCAGACGATCGAGCGGGCAATCTGATCTCGGCACTGGGGATGCGCGACGACGGTCCTTCGCACAAGCTGTACGACGACCCAGAAGAAGAGACCGCGGTGTGGGAGTTGCGGCGCCACTCCGCTGGGTCAGCGCGCATGCCGGCCGGTCTGGGTGGTCATGGCGGCTGGACGAACTGGGAAGACGCCGCCGTGCCGCCCGAACGTCTCGGTGACTATCTCGAGGAGTTTCTGCAGTTGCTCGACAAGCACGGTTACGACGGCGTGTTCTACGGCCACTGGGGGCAAGGTTGTGTGCACTGTCGTATCGACTGGGATCTTCGAACCGTCGACGGCATCATGAACTTCCGCCGGTTCATGGAAGAGGCAGCCGACCTCGTCGTCTCCTACGGTGGGTCGCTTTCGGGTGAACACGGCGACGGGCACGGGCGTGCGGAGTTATGGCCACGCATGTTCAGCCCCGAACTGATGAAGGCCTTCACGGAGTTCAAGCAGCTCTGGGATCCCGACGCGTTGCTGAACCCGCACAAGCTGATCGACCCGTACCTCATGCACGAGCATCTGCGCGAGGGCACGAGTTGGCATCCGATCGAACTCGAGACGGTATTCAGTTACCCGCAAGATGCCGGAAGTTTTGCCGAGGCGGCAGGCCGCTGTTACGGGGTAGGCAAGTGTCGCCACGTGCAGGGCGGCACGATGTGCCCGAGCTTCATGGTCACGGGCGAAGAGATGCATTCGACGCGTGGTCGAGCTCACTTGTTACAAGAGATGGCTGAGGCGTCGGGGCCGGTAGATGGCCGTTGGCGAAATGACGACGTAAAGGAAGCGCTCGACCTTTGCTTGGCATGCAAGGGCTGCAAGGGCGATTGCCCGGTCAAGGTCGACATGGCCACCTACAAGGCGGAGTTCCTGCACCACTATTTCAAAGGCCGGTTACGACCGCGTGCCGCCTACTCCATGGGATTGATACCGATCTGGGCGCGGCTCGCGGGCCGGGTACCGCATCTGGCGAACGCAATGACACAAACGCCAGGCGTCTCTCATCTGCTGAAGATCGCGGGCGGTGTTTCGCTGCACCGCAAGGTGCCGAAGTTTGCGAGCGTGCCGTTTACGACCTGGTTCGAGCATCATCAACCGCGCTACCCGCAAGGACCACCGGTGCTGCTCTGGGCTGACACCTTTACGAACTACTTCCACCCTGAAGTCGCAAGGGCCGGCGTCGAGGTGCTTGAGTCCGCGGGCTTCAACGTGCAAGTCTCGAAGGCCTCGTTGTGCTGCGGACGTCCGTTTTACGACTACGGCATGTTGACGCTGGCCAAGGCATATCTCCGGCGGATTCTCGATGATCTGCGCCCGCAGATTGTCGGTGGCATTCCTGTTGTCGGACTCGAGCCGAGCTGCCTCGCCGTCTTTCGCGACGAGCTGCCGAATCTATTTCCACACGACGAAGACGCCAAGCGGCTCCAGCAGCAGAGTTACCTGCTGAGCGAATTCATCGCCGAGAAGGCTCCGGAGTGGAACGTACCGCGGCTGCATCGAAAGGCTTTGGTGCAAGCCCACTGTCACCACCAGGCGGTGATGGGCTTCCGGAAAGAAAAGGAACTACTCGACAAGATGGAACTGGACGTCGAAAACCCCGACTCCGGATGCTGCGGCATGGCCGGCAGCTTTGGCTTCGAATCAGGCGAGCACTACGACGTGTCGACGAAGGCGGGCGAGCGGGTAATCCTGCCGAAAGTGCGGCAGGCAACCAAGGACACGATCGTCATGGCCGACGGCTTCAGCTGCCGCGAACAAATCGAGCAAGGTACCGGACGACGGGCGCTGCATCTGGCGCAGGTGATCCAGCTGGCGATCCGCGAGGGCATCGAAGGGCCGCGAGGTCGCGAGCCCGAACGAAGCCTTCAAAAGCTGGTGGCAAACGAATCTACCGACCATGCACATCGCGGACTGCTCGTCGGCGCGAGTGTCGTGATCGCGACAGCAGGGGCGGCCGTCGTCCGAAAAGCAGCTTCGCCGCGCGGCCGTATCTCGGCGCGCGGTCATTAAGCGAAAGGAGAACCTCACATGACCACGTCGAACGGGGTCGGCACGTTACCGAGGCGACAGGTGCCCAGGGAGCAATGGACCAAAGCCGGCCCGATCGTTTCAGGCATGCCGGCCGAACGCGTCGTCGAACTGCAAGAGCAATCCGAAGCTTCGATCGGCGAGCCCGGTGCGATGGGTCTGTTCGGATTCGCCGTGGGCACCTTGATCGTGGCGATTCCGTTCGCGGGACAACTACCACTATCGGCCGTTCCGGCGGCGCTGCCTCCGGTATTGCTGTTCGCCGGAATCGCCCAGTTCATCGCCGGGTTGATCGCCTTCCGTAAAGGGATCACGTTCGCTGGTACTGCGTTCTCTTGTTACGGCGCGAACAACGTCGTCATCGCGACCTTTTTCTTGTTCAAGGCGGCAGGGATCTTCCCCGGCGATGCGAACGATCTCACGTTGCTGGGTATGGAGCTGTTCTGCTTCGCCTACATCTCGCTGGTGCTCTCGATTGCTGCCACCAGGGTGAATATGGAGTTCGTCGGGATCTTGAGCACGCTAACGGTCGGCTTCGCGCTGAGCGGCGTGACGAATGTCGGCGGCCCGGCGGTTGTGGGCCACATCGGCGGCTGGTTCTTGTTCGTGTCAGCAGGTTTTGCGTTCTACGGCGCGTCGGCGCTGGTCATCAACAGTGCGTTCCAGCGGCAGGTGCTGCCGTTGCTGTCGCGTGCGTGAGGAGTTCGGAAAGGAGCACCATGTCGGAGGATCGCACCGCCGCGGATGCGCTCGTCGAGCGGCTCATCGAATGGGGAGTCGACACGATCTTCGGTCTCCCGGGCGACGGGATCAACGGTTTGATGGACGCCCTGCACAACAAGCGCGACGACATTCGGTATATCCATTGCCGCCACGAAGAAGTCGCCGCGATGGCCGCCGTCGGATACGCCAAGTTCACTGGGCGCCTCGGCGTTTGTTTCGCGACTGCGGCGCCCGGCGCGATCCACATGATGAACGGGCTGCTCGATGCGCGGCTCGAGCAGGCGCCGATCCTTGCCATTACTGGCATGACGTATCACGACCTCATCGGCACGAGTTACCTGCAAGACGTCAATACTGAGTTCGTCATGAACGACATCGCGCTGTACAACCAGCGGATCATGGGTCCGCAGCACATCATCAACGTCGTCGACCTTGCGGTGCGCACGTCGCTCACGCAGCGCGGTCCGTCACATCTTTCATTCCCGATCGACTACCAGGCGGCTCCGGCCGAGAGTGGTACGAGATTCCGCCGCAATGTGCCCGGCCATACGTCGACATCGTATCGACCGCCAATTCGAGTACCGGTACGACAAGACCTCGAAGCCGCCGCCACTTTGCTCGCCGGTAAGCAAAAACCGGCAATTCTGGCTGGTGCCGGCGCTCGCGGTGCGCGGATCGAGCTCGAGGCGGTCGCCGAAAAGCTCGGCGCACCAATCGTGAAAGCCATGCTCGGCAAGGATTGCGTACCAGACGACAGCCCATACACGACCGGAGGTATTGCGCTCGTTGGCACCCGACCGTCAGAAGAGGCGTTGGAACAGTGCGACGCTCTGCTGATCGTCGGGTCGACGCTTCCGTATATCGAGTTCTACCCTTCGCCCGGGCAGGCGGTATGCGTGCAAATCGACGATAAGCCCGACCGGATCGGCCTGCGCTATCCCGTCGACGTCGGGCTCGCGGGTGACGCACGGGCCACCCTCGCCGAGTTGCTGCCGCTGCTGGCACGCAACGAAAATCGCGAGTTTCTCGACCAGGCCCAGGCCGGCATGCGCGAGTGGTGGGAGCTCATGAAAGAACGCGGCACGAGCGAGGACGTGCCGATGAAACCACAAGTGCCGGCCGCCGCACTGTCGGATGCATTGGCCGACGACGCCATCGTGTGCGGCGATTCCGGCACGGTGACGACGTGGGTCGCTCGGCAGGTCAAGATTCGCAAGAGTCAGTTGTTCAGCTTCTCGGGCACCAACTGTTCGATGGCGGCTGGGCTTCCTTACGCGATCGGTGCCGCGGCCGCCTACCCCGGCCGGCAGGTCGTCGTCTTCACCGGTGATGGCTCGCTCACGATGCAACTCGGCGACTTCTTGACCGCGGTGCAACACGACCTGCCGATCAAGGTGGTGGTCGTGAAGAACAACACCCTCGGCCTGATCAAGTGGGAGCAGATGGTCTTCCTCGGCAACCCCGAGTACGGCGTGAATATGGCGCCGTTCGACTTCGTCAAGTTTGCCGAGGCAGCGGGTGCGCATGGCGTGCACGTCGAAGACCCGAAGAAAGCACACCAGCAAATTGCCGCTGCGCTCGCCAGCGACGGGCCTGCCATCATCGAATGTCTGGTCGACCCGCACGAACCGCCGATGCCTGCGAAGGTCAAGAAGAACCAAGTCATCAACCTCACCGAAGCGCTCCGTGAGGGCACGCCGAATCGGCGCACGATTGCCTTGCAGATGGTCAAGGATGTGCTCGACGAATCGTCGTTTGAAGCGAGCCCCGCACACGTCGTGCCGAGCGCTGTCGGCAAGGTCGGTAGGGCGGTCGTCGACAAGTTGTCGCACACTTCACGTCGCCACGACGAGGAGTAACGCGCGTCGAGCCATCGATGGCGGGCGCCGGCGAGCGAGCATGAGTTCGTTGCGTAACGCTCTCGTCGTCCTCGCTGTCGTTCTCGCTTTGATCGGCGGGTTCGTCGACGGAGCCGGCTATCTGTTGCTGCAGCATGTCTTTGTCGCGCATCAAAGCGGCAATACGGCCGCGTCGGCGGTCGCGCTCACTCAAGGTGATTGGTCGCTGGTGGTCCGGCGCGGCACGCCGATAGCGCTCTTCGTGTTGGGCGTCGGGCTTGCGGCGGCCGGTCTAGAGTTTGCCGGACGCCGACACGTGCGGTCGCTGACGGCACTCACTCTTGGCGTCGAGACTGCGCTACTGGTGGCGTTCGTCGTGGCGGGCGCTTGCTGTTTCAGCCGAACTCAATTGCGCACGGCGAGCAACGGACCGTTCGTGGCGCTGCTTGCATTGTTGGTACTGGCCATGGGCGTGCAGACCGCGACACTGCGAAAGATCGGCAACCGGACGGTACGCACGACGTACGTCACGGGCATGCTGACGCATCTCGCCGAGGAGGTCGTGGGGTACGTCGTCGAGCGTCACGACGCGCATCAGGAGTCAGCGAGGTCGCTGGCTGATCGACGACGTCGAATAAGGGTGCTGCTCTTGATCTGGTCGACGTATGCGCTTGGTGCCGTGGTTGGAGGTTTCGTCGAAACGGCTTGGTCGATCTACGCCTTCGTGCTGCCCGCCGCAGTTCTCGTAGCGGCGGCTGCTGTCGATCTGCGTTGGCCCTGGCATGCGCCTAGCGAAGATCCGCTGCACGCCGAGGCAAGCGCCGCAGCGAATAGTTGAGGTTCAGCAAGCCGTCCAGTGCGCTGCGCCCCGCCTGACCTGCGTTTGCGATGCAACCTGGCGGGGGAACCGACTGCCAGAGGCTCCGGCGCAGGGTGGTCGTCACGCATGCACATCGCTGTCGCGAGTCCGCGAGCGATCCTGCACCTGACGGCTTCGCGTGCGGTGTCGATGGCCGCCCAACGGGTCGGCGGTCATCGCAAGCTTCGGGCGATCACACTGCTCGCCGGTGTGATCGCGCTCGACGGCGCCGACAAGGGCACGGTTTCTGCGACCGCGAGTGACATCAAGCAAACGTTCCACGTTGGTAACACACAAATCGGCGTGCTGCTCACCGTGGTGTCGATCGTGTCTGCAGTGCTGACCGTTCCGATGGGTGTTCTCACCGACCGCATCAGCCGCACCAGACTGCTCGCCATCAGCATCGTTGGCTGGGCCGTGGCGGTGCTCGTCAGTGGCATGGCGACATCGTTCATCTGGTTGTTGCTTTCCCAGTTAGGGCTGGCCGCGGTGGCCGCCGCGGCCGGCCCAGCCGTCGCGTCATTAACCGGTGATCTATTCCCGCCCGATGAACGCGGTGCTGTCTACGGTCAGATTCTTGTAGGCGAACTTATCGGCACCGGCCTCGGCCTCGTGGGCTCCACCTTCATCACGGGCATACTTGGCTGGCGCTGGGCATTTTGGTGGCTCGTGCCACCCACGCTTTTCCTCGCCTGGGTTGTGCACCGCATGCCTGAACCCGAGCGTGAGCGATTCGAGGGCTCCGATGAGCCACAAGCCGAACGCGATGACGCATTGCGCCAGGCCATCGAGGGTTCGGACGTCGAACCACGCCCGGAGATGGTCTTGCACTCGTCTCCTGCCGACATGAAGTTGTGGTCGGCGGTCCGTTACGTGCTGCGCATACCGACGAACCGCGTTCTGATCGCAGCCTCGGCGCTCGGCTATTTCTTCTTCGCCGGCTTGCGCGGATTCGCGATCGCTTTCGCTCAGGACCATTACGGCCTAAGCAAAACCGATTCCAGCGGTCTCATGCTCGTCGTCGGCGCAGGGGCGGTCGCCGGCGCGTTCTTCGGAGGTCGGCTGGCCGACCGGCTGATCGACCGTGGCGTTATCGCGGGTCGTGTGTGGGTGCCTGCGGTGGCGCTGTTGACCGTGCCGGTGATGATCGGGCCGGCGTTATGGGCCACGCAGGTCGTGATCGCCCTGCCGCTACTGGTGATCGGGGCGGCGATGCTCTCGGCTGCCAACCCGGCTCAAGACGCTGCGCGCCTCGACATCGTGCATCCTCGACTGTGGGGCCGCTCCGAATCGATCCGAACGTTGGCACGTACCGCGTTGGAAGCGAGCGCGCCGCTGCTGTTCGGATACACCTCCGAGCGGTTGCTCGGCGGTGATGGCCCCGGCCTGCAAGCCACCTTCTTGATATTCCTCGTAGCGCTACCGGCGGCCGGGGCGATGGGGTTGGCAGCGCTTCGCACCTACCCGCGCGACGTCGCAACAGCGCAAGCCTCGATCGATCGGCTCGACGGCGATGACGGGCAGTCGGATTGAAATCGCGCCCGCCCGCGTTATGGATGCTCGCCCTCGCCGGCAGCTCGACGTCCTGCCCTGTTCAGGACAGGTGGGAGATGATGATCTTGGCCATGGCGACGTCCGGGGCATAGTTGTCCCGAAATTCCGCATCAGTCAGACCGGAGACGCCGATGCACCGGTCGCCGACCTTCACAACGATGCCGATGCTGTAGCCGAACGCGTCGTCACCGATGCCTGAGACCTCGGTGCCGGGACCGTCCGCTTGCCGTTCTTCGTTGTAACAGTCTGGAAGGGTCATCACATCGGTGGTCAGGTCTTGGATGTCAACGGGATCGACCGACCCGGTGTTCGCGTATTCGCACATGTCGTAGCCGCTTGCCACGTGCTGGGGCGTCGTCGCGCCGTACGTCACCTTGTTAATCGATGAGGCTTGAGCTGAGGTGAGCAGCGAGCAAACGCTGACAGCTCCGCCACCCGACGCCGCCTTCGGTGCGGATGTCTTCGCCGACGTGGCCGCGGCACCCGCGGCTACGGAAGCGCTCGAGCCGATCGATCCGGTGGCCACCGTGGCACCGATCGCGGTAGTCGCGGCGCCCGACGCCGCCGACGAGTGCTGTTCGCAGCCTGCGAGAACGCATGCCGCACCCGCCATGAGGGCGACGCTAGCGATGTATGCGTTGCGCGATTTCGTGACCATCAGAACTCCCTGCGTTGGGCTGGGCTCTCCGCTCGACCCACAGTCCAGACCTCGGCTGTAACGTCCTGGTAATAACCGCTGTCCGCGAGCCGAGGAGTACGCACATGGCAATGGCTGCCGACCAGAAGATCCGCTGGGGCATCATCGGCACCGGCGGCATAGCCGCAACGTTTGCGGGCGATCTCACCTTGCTGCCAGACGCCGAACTCGTCGCCGTAGGTTCGCGTTCGCAAGAATCGGCCGACCGCTTCGGTGACCGGTTCAGTATTGGCCGCCGATATGCCAGCTACGAACAACTGGTCGCTGATCCCGACGTCGATGCCGTGTACGTCTCGACTCCGCATCCGATGCATCACAGCGCGGCGCTGCTAGGGATCCGGGCCGGCAAGGCCGTGCTCGTCGAGAAGCCGTTCACCATCAACGCACACGAAGCCCGCGAACTGGTCGCCGAGGCGCGTAGTCGTGGCACGTTCTTGATGGAAGCGATGTGGACCAGGTTCTTGCCCCACGTCGTCAAGGTGCGCGACTTACTCGCGCAGGGCCGTCTGGGTGACGTGCGTTCAGTGCTCGCCGACCACGGCCAATGGTTCGCGAAGAATGCCGAGCATCGGCTGTTCGCGCCAGAACTCGGCGGGGGTGCGCTGCTCGACCTCGGTATCTACCCCATCTCATTCGCGTCGATGATTTTCGGTCGGCCGACGAAGGTCACGGCAGTGAGCGACCCAGCTTTCACCGGCGTCGACGGCCAAACCAGCGTCGTGCTGCAATACGAAGGCGGCGAGCAGGCTGTTCTGTTCACCAGCCTCGAGACGCGTAGCCCCAACTGGGCAGCGATCAACGGCACCGAGGCGCGCATCGAAATTGACGGCGTCTTCTATGCGCCGTCGAACTTCAAGGTCGTGCACCGCGACGGCGACGTCGAGCAGTTCGACGTGCGGCACGAGGGTAAAGGCCTGCGCCATCAGGCGGCAGAGGTCGGGCGTTGTCTTCGCGAAGGCCGCACCGAAAGCGAGATCCTGCCGCTCGACGAGACCGTTGCGATTATGGAAACGCTCGACGAAGTGCGTCGCCAGATCGGCTTGCGTTACCCGAGCGAGTAGGTCAGCCGGCCGACGGTGACGGCGATGTCGAGGGTGCTGCACTAACAGACCCACCTGCGCTGCCGGCGGCGGCGATAATCGGCTGGCAAACCTTCAGCGCTGCGGCCGTTTTCGGGTCGGCTCGGTTCAGGGCCCGCAGGCCGGTCTGCGGATCGGTGGCGGCGATCGTGACGCCGTTGTCGCTCATGCAACTCTTGAACGCCGCGAAGGTCGTGGCGCTGATGGCGCCACCCTGGCCGCCCTGCCCGTTCGGCCCGCCGCGACCGAATCCGCCTTGTGGTAGCAGACTTGCGCACGCTTTGAGTGCCGCCTGGGTGGCAGGATCCGCGGTGGCGCTGCCGAGAAACCCGCCGAAACCGCCGCCGGCTCCGCCGAACCCACCCGGCGGACGGGAAAAGCTGCCGGTAGGCCGCACGAAACTTCCCGACGGGCGCGGACGCCGACTGCCCGAAGGAAATGCGCGGGCGCTGAACGTTGGCACCTGCACTCCGTGCTGTGAAAGGCAGGTGGTGTACGCCTGGAAATCGGCTGGTCCATTGCGTGCCCCGGCTGATTTCGGCGCCGCCGAAGTCGCCGCAGTTCGTGAGGTGGCTGCTGCTGCGGTGGTTGCGGCATTGTTGTTCGAACTGGTGCCACCGCTGCATCCGGCGACCAGGATGGCGATCGCTCCGGCAATCGCCGTGACGCCCATCGCTGCCCCGACTTTGAGACGTCCGCGTTCACTCGCCCTGGTCATGCGGCCTCCCGCGCTGCAACATCGACAGTCTGCCGACGTACTGCCGACGCGTCAGATTCTGCGACCTTTTTGCCTGTAGGCAATCGGATCGGGCCGCTTTCGCGGGAACTTCGCAGCGGTTTCCCAGCTACCTCTCAGGCGGGTTCGGCGTCGCTCAGCTTTCGTCGGACGGCGAAGCGTCGTCCACGGTCGAAGGCTGCGAAGGCTGCGAAGGCTGCGTCGGCGTCGGCGTCGGCGTAGGAGTCGGAGGCGAGGTCGGAGGCGTAGGAGTCGTAGAGGTCGTGCGGGCGCGTACGAGAGTGCCGGCGAGCCCGGCAAATCCCAACCCGATCAGTACGATCGGTGCCACCCAACGAACTTCGAGTGTGCGATTCGCCAACTCGCTGCTGAGGTAGGCGATTGCGATTCCGCAAAACAGCAGGCCTGCGACAAACGACGTCCAATCTGGTGCGTGCCTTTTCATTGCTGCTCTCCTTGCAGGCTGCGGTCGACCTCGACGGACCCGGCGCCGACGTGAACGTCGAGGTCGATCTCACCGGTCTGTTGGCCCGAGGCCGGGAAAATGACTTCGCGGTCAAGGCGGCCACCGTTGACCTCGTCGCCTGATGGCCAACGGATCTGGCCGGTGCCCACGGTCGCGTGCACCACGACCTTCGCAGTCGACGGCGTGGTGATGATGAGCTGGCCGATTCCGACCGTCACGTCGACATGATGGGTTGTGCCACCCAGTGGAATGCCTTGCAGGTCAAGCCTTTCCCGGCCAATCCCGACGTGGTACCCGGCGTGCAGATCGGCGATGGTGGTGGGTGTGTCGACTCGATCGGATATGCCGCCACGCAGCGGAATGTCAAGCGCGGCGGTGATAACCAGGCAGATCGTGAGCACGACACCAACGCCGATCAACCCGCGACCGCGGCCGATCCAGG
>JBOGEK010000231.1:0-6229 GCA_050743645.1 Acidothermaceae bacterium | reverse complement strand
GCACCAGAGCGGCCGCACCCTTTTCCCGGGCACCGGGTTTCCCGATGAAATCGGCGGCCCGAACGCCGAGGGGTCGGCGGTCAACGTCGCGCTCCCGCCCGGCACCGATGACGCGGGCTGGCTACGTGCGTTTCACGCGATCGTGCCACCGCTGGTCACTGCGTTCGCGCCCACCGTCCTGGTCAGCCAGCACGGTTGCGACAGCCACCGGCTCGATCCACTGGCCGAGCTTGCGCTCAGCGTCGACGGTCAGCGCACCGCGCACGCCGCGATCCATGCGCTGGCTCACCGGGTGTGCGATGGACGTTGGGTTGCCACCGGCGGCGGCGGCTACGCGCTCGCCGAGGTCGTGCCGCGCACCTGGACCCACCTTCTCGCCGAGGCCTCGGGCCACCCGCTCGATCCCGCCACCGCCACGCCGCCGGATTGGCAGGCGACAGCAGCGCAGCGCACCGGCGGCACAGCTCCAAAAACCATGACGGACGACGAAACAGCCGCCTATCGCGACTTCGCCGAGGGGCACGACCCGGCAGACCCGATCGATCGCGCAATCTTGGCAACGATGCGAGCCGTTTTCCCGGCGAACGGACTCGACTTGAGCGGGGTTTGGTGACCGAAGCTACGACGATTGCTCCCAGTCGCGCTGAGCTGATCGCGCACCTGACCGCGAGCCGCATCGCGGGTGCCGTCGCCACCAGTCGCGAGAACAATGTGGCGAACTTCAAGCTGATGGCGCAGCGTGATCCCGGCTACCTTTTCGGTCTCGAACCGCGCGGCCCGTGGACCTTCGACGACGTCCTCGCTGTGATGGCGCAGCGGTGTGGGGTCAGTGCCGATCCGATGTACGACGCGGGCGACGACACGATCGACCCTGAACTCACGGTCGATCGCCTCGATGACATGGCGGCCCACCTGCGCGAGGTTGCCGCAGCTAGGGGCCGGGTGCTGGTCGCGACCGGCCACCCCACCGGACTCCTCGTCGTCCACGTCGAGCTCGCCCGGGCACTCGCCGCCGCTGGCTGCGAGCTCATCGCGGCCCCGGCGATCTGGCAGGACGTCGATCGCGCCGGCAAGCCGCACGAGCGGCATGTGCGGCACATCCTCGGCGTGGCAGTCGCGAGCCAGGGCGCGAATCTGCTGCACACCCACTCACCCGTGCCGATGCAGCTCATGCTCGAAAATCTCGCAGCCTCGGGTCAGCGCGGCCCCGATCTCGTGCTGGCCGATCATGGCTTCGCCGGGGCGGCCGGCCGATCGGGCACCCCAACGGTCGGCTTCGCGGACTCCAACGACCCCGCTCTTTTCGTCGGTGAAGCCGAAGGCGACGTTGCCGTCTGTGTCCCCCTCGATGACAACGTGATGCCGCACCTGTACGCGCCGCTGACCGCCTACCTGCTCGCCCGGACGTTCGGCTGAACGCCTGAAGCGCGGCTGAACCGATCGCCGAGGTGTGGCGCGCGCCCCAGCGGGGATGCCGTTCGTCTCACTCCACTCGGAGGTGGCCTGGTGTCCCAGAAAGCCAGCCCTTCCCCACTGGCCCCAACATCGCTACTCTCAGTGACGCACGTGCGTGATCGTCGTTGCCGGAGGGGAAGCCGGCGCCCGTCGCGTGCTGAAGGTTCGGTGCGTCATGGGTGCAGGTGAGCGGCCGCGCGATAAGGCGTTGGCCGAAGTGCGTTTCCTCACGGTTGCTGAGGTGGCCACGCTGATGCGTGTGTCGAAGATGACCGTGTACCGGCTGGTGCACTCCGGCGAGCTGCCGGCAGTGCGCGTTGGCCGGTCGTTTCGGGTACCAGAGCAGGCGGTCCACGAGTACCTGCGTGACGCCTTCATCGAAGCGGGCTGAACCGCCGCGGCCTACCTGAGCCGCCGGTCTTGCGCGGCGGCTACGCTAGGTGTCAGTCAGGGCCCGACCGAACCGCCGACCGCGGGTTGGTGGAAGATCGCGGGCCGAGGTGGTTCTCGCCCCGCAGGAAAGCAGGTTCGTCGTGGGCTCAGTGATCAAGAAGCGTCGCAAGCGGATGGCGAAGAAGAAGCACCGCAAGCTGCTGAAGCGCACTCGCGTGCAGCGACGCAACAAGAAGTAATCCCGTCTTTCCGGTCGCGGTAACTCGCATTGCCGAGTTGCCGCGACCGTTGCATGTAGCGACCCCGCAGCGACGCGCTCGCGAAACTAGCGCGCGAAACTAGCTCGCGTAACGAGCCCGTGCAACTAGATCGGGCAAGTAGATCGGGCGACGAGCCGGCGCACCTAGCTCGGCAGCTGCGACATCACGGTCGCGAACGTCAGCATCTGCGAAACCGGGTCGTGCTTGGTGCCTTCGGGCGCGGCCGCCGCGGCGGCCAGTTGAGTGCCAAGAGCTGAGGCGGACGCCGAAGCACTCGGACTCGCCACTGAAGCACCGGCCGACGCCCTCGGGGTCGGCGAGATCGCGGTGGTCGGCTGCTGCGCGGGGGTCGTGTGGCCCGAGATCGGCGTGCTCGCGTGCGTCACGGGGGCTTTTGGCGAACTCACGTGGTGTGCGACCGGCACGGTGACCGGAGCCGCCTTCGGAGCGGGCGGGCTGACCCGGTGCACGACGGGTGCCGGTTGAACCGGCGCCGCCTTCACCGGCGCTGGCTTGGGCGCGGCCGCCTTGACGGGGGCCGGCGCAGTCGCGGGTCGCTTGAAATCGACGACCACCCACAGCACCTGGCAGCCGCAGCTCGGATAGATCGACGTGGCCGAGCCGACGCCCATCAACGTGTAATGCGGGTTCAAGATGTTGCTGCGGTGGTCGGGGCTGTTCATGAACGCCTGCTGCACCGTGGGAACGTCGCCGGCGAAGCCGACGTTCTCGCCAAGGTAGGTCCAGTTCGAAACCTGCGAACGAAGTGCGCCGTTGTGCGAGAGCGTGTTGCTGGCGGCGAGCTGTTGCGCCCACGCTTGTGCCACCGCGCTGAGCTGACCGTCGATTTGCAAGGCGGGAAGGCCGGCGGCTGCGCGGGCGCTATTCGTGGCCGCGGCGAGGTCACCTGACGAACTCGCGAACGCGGGTGTCGCGATTGCCATCGAGCCGGCGACGGCCGTCACCGCGATCGAGAGAGCGGCGAGAACCTTGCCGGCGCGGGGGAGCCGCTGGGACAGACGCACGCGCACGATCAAGGTTTCCTCTCGGCGATTGCCGAACGGGCGCTTGTTCGCGACCACTCGTTCAGCTCTTCAGCGACAGGAAATTGGGTCGGCGGAAGCCTCGGATTGCTTGAGGCTCAAATACCTGTAAAACGGGCATATCCGCAGACGTTCACTCGCTCGGGCTAATCACAACCGTGTGATCGTCGTCATCGGTTTGCCCGACCCACCCCACTTTGTTGATCAAGCAGTTAGGGGCAACGCCACCCCTGTGCGGTTGCGCCTAACTGCTTGATCACGGGAGTGGACGGGGGGAACGGACGGGGAAAGCGCGGGGAACGGACGCCGGGAAGCCGACGCGGGGTGCTCGTAAGCTCGGCATTCGTGGCAACCAACGAAGAAACCGCAGCCGCTCGCGTCGTCCTGTTAGGAAAGCCCGGCTGTCACCTGTGCGACGACGCGCGACTCGTGGTGAAACGGGTCGTCGAGGATCTCGGGGAGCGGTTCGTCGAGCGCGACATCACCGAAGATCCGGTCGCGCTGCGTGAGCACGGGGAGTCGATCCCGGTCGTATTCGTCGACGGCGTGGTGATCGATTTTTGGCGGGTTTCCGAATCGAGGTTGCGGGCCGCGCTCGGGCATTCAGGGCATTGAGGCATCGATTCGGGCATTGAGGCATCGATTCGGGCACTGCGGCACGCGAGCGGCCGGACCAAGATCTCGCGTTTTGGTGCGCGTGTTCACAAGGCCTTACGCTGGAGT
This sequence comes from Acidothermaceae bacterium, assembly GCA_050743645.1. GTDB lineage: Bacteria > Actinomycetota > Actinomycetes > Acidothermales > Acidothermaceae > JBOGEK01. The sequence goes on along the minus strand of JBOGEK010000231.1, from coordinate 2,355 downwards.
AACCCCTTCGACCCGGAGTTCGAGTGCGCGCCAGCAGTCCCGAACGTCAATCGCGGGGCACCGGCGTATCCGCAACCGAGCCGCAGCCCCTTCAACCGCCGCTGCAGCGTGCCGCGGCCGACCCGTGCGACCGGACCGTCTCCAAGCAGTCCGCGCGGGGCATCCCCGAGGCTTCGATCGCTCGGCTGCCGCTCTACCTGCGGGCGCTGCAGGCAATGGCCGACCGCGGGATCACCACCGTGTCATCGCAAGAACTTGCGGTCGCGGCCGGCGTCAACTCGGCGAAGCTCCGCAAGGATCTTTCGCACCTCGGCTCCTACGGCACCCGCGGCATCGGCTACGAGGTGGCCTATCTCGTCTACCAGATCTCGCGCGAACTCGGCGTGAGCCAAGAGTGGCCGGTCATGATCGTCGGTGTCGGCAACCTCGGTCGCGCGCTGGCGAATTACGGGGGGTTCGCGAGTCGCGGATTTCGGGCGGTATGCCTTGTCGACGTCGACCCGACGCGAGTCGGCGAACGGGTCGGGAGTCTCGTCGTCCGACCGCTCGACGACCTCGAGATGATGGTCAGCGAGCACAAGATCGCGATCGGGCTGATCGCCACCCCGGCCGCCGCCGCCCAAGACGTCTGCGACCGGTTGGTCGCCGCCGGCGTACGCAGCATCTTGAACTTTGCGCCGGCGGTTGTGACCGTGCCCGCCGACGTCGAGCTGCGCAAGGTAGACCTTTCGACCGAGCTGCAAATCTTGGCCTTCCACGAGCAGCGCCGAGCCGCGGCTACCACCGCCGGCAGTGCGCAGGTCGAAGCCGCGCGGATCGCACAGGCCGTACCCACGCAGTTCAGCGCGGGGGTGCGCGCATGAGTTTGCTCGTCGTCGGGCTCTCGCATCGAAGCGCACCAATGGCGTTGCTCGAACGCGTGTCGCTCTCGTCAGACGCTGGCGCAAAACTTCTCGACGACGTCGCTGTGGCGCCGGCGGTCGACGAAGCAATGCTGTTGTCGACGTGCAATCGAGTCGAGCTTTATGCGTCGGTCGAGAAATTCCACCCTGCCGTCGCGGCGCTTTCTGAGTTGCTCGCACGGCACGCGGGTGTCACGTTCGACGAGATTTCTCCCTACGTCTACGTGCATTACGAAGAGCGAGCGGTTCAGCATCTGTTCGCTGTCACATCGAGCCTCGACTCCATGCTCGTCGGCGAGCACCAAATTCTCGGCCAGGTGCGCGCTGCATTCAGGCTCGCCCAAGAACGCGGTGATGCTGGTAGCGCGTTGCACGATGCCGTCGAACATGCTTTGCACGCAGCCAAACGAGCACACGCCGAGACTGCTATCGACTCGGCCGGTACGACCCTCATCGACATCGGACTCCGAGCCGGAGCTTCGAGCGTCGGTGATTTGGCCGGACGACGCGCCGTCGTCGTCGGTGCCGGTTCGATGGCATCGGTCGCCGCCGCGGCGCTGAGTTCGGCGTCACTCGACGACCTGGTCGTCGTGAGTCGCACGTTGACTCGCGCCGAGAATCTGGCGGGGCGAGTCGGAGCCCGGGCGGCCGCCATCACAGAACTCGAAAACGAGATTTCTGCTGCAGACATAGTCGTTTCATGCACCGGCGCCGAGGGCTTCGTACTGTCCGCTGATGCTGTGGCGCGGGCGATGGCCGGCCGTCCGACGCGTCCGCTGTTCGTCCTCGACGTTGCGCTGCCTCGCGACGTCGAGCCTGCTGCTGCCACGGTTGCTGGCGTCACCTTGCTCGATCTCGATGCACTCAAGCCAGTCGTAGATGCAGCAACGGCGGTCGACGACGTCCGCGAGGCTCGGCGCATCGTCGACGAAGAACTCGCTTCCTATGTCAGCTCGCGTGCAGCGAGCGGCGTGGCCCCGACCGTTGTGGCTTTGCGCGACAAGGCGGCGCAGGTCGTCGCTACGGAGTTGCACAGGCTCGACGGCCGGCTGCCTCAACTCGACGACGTCGCTCGCGACGAGATCGCGTCGGCTGTGCGCCGGGTAGTCGACAAGCTGCTGCACGCGCCGACCGTGCGGGTGCAGGAGCTTGCCGGGCTGGCCGGACCGCAGTCGTATCCCGAAGCGCTGCGCAGGTTGTTCGATCTCGATCCCGCTGCGCCGGCTGCGATCGCCGCCCCTGAAGCTGGCGACGAATCCCCGACAGATGGCATCGGCGGCGTCGCCTCATGAGCGTCACCGCCGTCTCGACCGACATCATTCGGCTTGGCACCCGTCGGAGCACGCTCGCCATGGCACAGGCGAATTCGGTCGCCGAGTCGTTGCGCGCATTCGGCGCGCAGGTCGAAATCGTCGGGGTGACGACAGACGGCGACCGCAGCGCGCGCGCGAAC
>JBOGEK010000230.1:0-1968 GCA_050743645.1 Acidothermaceae bacterium | reverse complement strand
GCGCAGTATGTGTACATGCGTCGCTGAAGTCATTCGGAATGGTCGACGGCGGCGCCGAGAGTGTGGTCCAGGGGATGCTCGATGTCGGCACGACTGTTGTCGTGCCGACATCGACCTTCCGGTTCTGTATGGCTCCGAAGCCGGGCGGGCTGCCTGAATTGCCGTTCAATTCCGAGGACGACGGCAGCATCCCGCCAACTGGCACGCCACCCGTCGCCTCGTATGACCGGGCGGCCAACTTCGTCGATCCCGCGATGGGGGCGATTCCCGCCGCCGCCCTTAGAAATCCGAAGCGCGTACGAGGCATCCATCCGCTCAGTTCGTTCACGGCGCTCGGGCCGGACGCCGGCGACGTCATCGCCGCACAGACCCCGACGCACGTTTACGCGCCGCTACAGGAAATTGTCGCGAGGCAAGGCGCGATCGTATGCATGGGCGTCGGGCTCGACGCATTGACCCTGATCCATCTCGCTGAGCTGCAGGGCGGACTCCGCTTGTTGCACCGCTGGGCATGGGATCGCGATGGCACCGTCGTCGAGGCCGTGCATGGCGGCTGCTCGCGTGGCTTCGAAAGACTCGCGGACGCCCTGCGGCCGGCCGAGACCCGGATAACCGTGGGCGACTCCATGTGGCGGATCTTCGACGCGGCCGCACTCGTATCACTCGCCACTGAGCAGTTCGTTCACGACCCGGCGGCTGGTGTGTGCGCGACTCCCGGTTGCGCGCGGTGTCGTGACCAGGTGGCATACGGGTCACGACGAGTCGGCCGCGCGCAACGCGCCTGACGAACCGTCACGACTGATTGACACCGGCGACGCGCGGGTTCTACCGTGGTCAGAATATGGAACTGACTTTCAGTATATCGAACTCTCGCCACCCATCGAAGCGGGCACCGACGTGATCGTTGACGTTCATACCCACCTCTTCTGGTATCCGGAGTATCTCGGCGAAGACCTGGTCCGTGAAGCTCTTGCTGCGAAATTGGTGAAGATCGAGCAGTCAGGCGGCCGAGCTTATGCCAAGAGTCTCGATCTGCACTCCAACGATGCCCGACCCGACGACCACTGGAATGCCACCGCAGACGCGGATCGAGTCATCGTCTTCGGCCTACGCGCCAAGGCAACCGGCTATGCAATGTCGAACGACGTCGTCGCCGAGTACGTGCGACAGCACCCCGACAAGCTCGAAGGCTGGGCATCGATCGATCCGACCGATGAGGACTGCGTCGAACAACTTCGCTACTGCGTCGACGAACTCGGGTTGCGCGGGCTGAAGGTCGGGCCGACCTACCAGCACTTCGACCCGCGAGACCCTGCCTACTGGCCGATCTTCGCCGAGTGTGAGCGGCGCGACCTGCCGGTCATGGTGCACATGGGAACCACCTTCCCGAGCACGGCTCGTCTGGAGTATGCGAGTCCGTTGCTGCTCGAGCGGCTTGCGATGGCGCATCCTCGATTGCGCATGATCATGGCGCACTTGGGCCATCCGTGGGAGGAGGACGCGATCGCGCTGGTGCGGAAGACGCCTAACCTCTACGCCGACATCTCTGCACTGCATTTTCGCCCGTGGCGATTTTGGCAAGCACTCACTACTGCAGCCGAATACGGCGTGACGCATAAACTGTTGCTCGGTTCCGACTTTCCCAACGGCACAACCCGCGACGCGATCGACGGCTTGCGCTCGGTGAACAAGATTGTCGATGGCACTGCACTGCCCAAGTTCCCTCAGGGCGCGCAAGATGCGATCGTGCACGAGAACTGGAAGAGGTTCTTCGGCGAGCTATGAACAAGCCCGTGCGCGTTCTCGTCGTCGGATGCGGTGACATTGCCGTCACCGCTCATCTGCCAGCCTTGCGGCAATCGCCCGACGTCGACATTGTGGCGGCCGTCGACGTCGACGTGACACGACGTGAACTCGTCAGTCGTGACTATGAGGTGCCGACCTTTGACTCGATCGACGCTGCGGCGA
>JBOGEK010000229.1:0-8791 GCA_050743645.1 Acidothermaceae bacterium | reverse complement strand
CATCAGTTCAGTACCGAGCATGATGCCTGCCCAACCGCCGATGATGATGCGCTCGGGATTGAACAAATTGATCAGGCCCGCTAGCCCAGCGCCCATATAAAGCGCCGTCTCGGCAAGGATCACCCGCGCCGCCGGATCGGACCGGCTTTTCTCGACGAGCGCGGCCAGTTCAGCCTCTTCGCTTCCCGTGCCGACCTTGCGGCGCGGATTGGCCTCCTTGTACCGCGCGAGCACCCCTTCGGCGCCAATGTAGGCCTCAAGGCAACCGCGCGCACCACACCGGCACTGCCTCCCGCCGACGACCGCGGGCGTATGGCCCCACTCGCCCGCACTACTTGTTGCGCCTCGATAAAGGGAACCGTTCGTGATGATGCTCGCACCAACACCCGACCCGACGAGCGCGACGATGGCATGTCGTGACCCCCGGCCCGCACCGAACCAGCTCTCCGCCTGGCCAAGATTCGATGCGCCGTTGTCGATGAAGATCGGCGCCTTAACGCCCGCGCGTTCGAGCAACCGCACCATGGGCACGGCGTCCCAAGAAAAGGTTTGTCCGTGTACCAGCGCGACCTCACCCTGCTCGACAATGCCGGGCACGCTGACACCGATACCGACAACCGTGCTGCCGCTCTCGTCGACCGCCGCCGTGAGTTCTTCGAGCGCCTGAACCATGATGCTCAGGACGACGTCAACCCCATGCTGGCCGGCCTCTAACGCAGAATCGACTGCCATCAACGGCTGGCCAAGAGTGAGGTCGAACAGCTCGGCGCGCACCTTGGTCTCGCCGACGTCGATGCCCACCACGCGACCGTAGTTGCGGTTGACCTCGATCAGGGTGCGCGGCCGGCCGCCGTCGGAGTTGACCACGCCGGCCTCGACGACCAGGCCAGCATCGATCAACTCGTTGACGACGTTGCTGACCGAGGCCGGACTCAAACCCGTTGCAATACCGAGTTCTTGTCGACTGGTCGGCGCGTCGAAATAAAGCGCGCGCAGCAACGCGGATCGGTTGCCACGCCGCAGATCGAGTACCGTGCCGCGCCGTTCGGTGGCCATGACACCCCCGCGTTCAAGTCATGTAAAAAGGTACCACCCGACGACGGTAGTCGGCGGTGAGCCAGCGGTACGAGCCTGGACGGAGGTCGGCTCGGACGGCGAAGGTCGGCTCGGACGGCGGAGGTCGGCGGTTCGAGAGGTCACTCTTCAGGGACAAGGCGTGACGTCAACCCAGCGCAGCACAACCGGCCGCGATGTCGCCGCCACGGTAACGCGGTGGCGGCCGGCCGTAACGGTGCCGAGCGTCCTGGCCGCGACCGTGTCGCAACCGTCGGACAGACCAGGAAGCACTGTGCCGTCGAAGGAAAGCTCGACGCCGCAGTCGTCGACTGTGTCAGTCGCGGGCTCGTTCGCGCTGTCAAGCGTCGGTTCGCGCGAAGACTCACCACTTCCGAGCGTGACTGATACGCATACGCCCGATGCGACAGAGATCTCGACGTCATAGGTGATCCAGTCACCGGGCAGCAGTCGGACCACGATGTGCTCGTCGTCGCCGCGCAAAGCACCGTTGTTGTGGTGGAACGACGGTGCGTCGGGATCGTCGCCGTTCGCGCACTCGAGCGTCACTTCATCGTCGCTGCGAAATCCTGGCAGCGGTGCGGCGTTCGACGTGTGATACGAGACGCCGGCACCGCCGAAACCAAAACCCCAAGCAGGTATTCGAAGTGGGGCTCGCCGCATCACCGCGTTGACGACGTCCTGGCGGTACGTGCAGCGCGAGATGTCGATCCGATCGAGCAACTCGGTCAGGATCGCCCACGCCCGTTCGGGATCGGGTTTGTCGTCGCTTTGGCCCCTGGCGTAGGCGACCACATCGGCCCAGCCATCAGGAGGGTCGATCGAGCACGGCGAAGTAACAGTGTCGATCTTCTTCCACGGCCACAAGTTCCACGACATTCCGGACTCTTCGTATAACTGAAAAGCCGTCTGCATCCAGTCGAGATTGTTCTCGCCCGTTTCACCCATGTAGATCGGCAGCCCGAGTTCGGCGGCCTTGTCGAGGTAGCCCTGCACGCTCGGCCGGTCGGGCGGATTCCAGTACTTGTGGCACTGCAGCATCGTGTTCGGGTCCCAGACCTCTGTGAAGATGCTCCAGTTGTTCGACCAGTGCGTGCCTTCATAGACGATAACGTGGTTCTGATCGACCTCACGAATCACTTTGGTGAGCTGCTTGTACAGATCTGCGAGCGCATCAGCGTACGCGTATTGGTATTCATTCGGCAGCGGTTCGTTCAGCAGGTCGTAGGCCGCGACGACGGGCTCGTCGCTGTACCGGCCGGCGATGACCCGCCACAGGTCGAGCGTCTGCTGCACGTAATCGCCGCCCTCGACGAAGAGGTCAGGCAGCCCGTGCGGCGAATCGTCGATGTTGGTACCGGTCTGGCCTCCCGGCGCACCGTGCAGGTCGAGCACGACCCAGAGCTGGTGCGCGCGACACCAGTCGATCAACTGGTCGATCAGCCCGAATCCCGCAGGAACAATCTCGCCAGAATCGGTAAGCACAATGCGTGAATTGATGGCAAGCCGCACGTGGTCGAAACCCTCAGCGGCGATTCGCGCGATGTCTGCCTCAGTGATGAAGCGAGCCCTGAACTCACGCCAGAATTCGGCATTGCGCGCCGGGCCTACCAGATCGGTAAAGTATCGCTCTATTTCGCGCGGAGCGAGTGGGCCGCCTGGTTCGAACTTCCACATATAGCCTTCGGGCAAAAACCAGTTGCCGAGCCCGACGCCGCGAAGCCGCAGCGTCTTTCCAGAGGCGTCTACCAACTCGCCGTCCGACACATGCACGAAGCCTTCGAACCGGCCTGCCCGCACCGATAAGTCGGTCATGCACGCTCCATTTCGAAGAACCAAGTCGGACGACGAAAAGCCCCGCCGCCCACGGTTTCAGCAAATTCGGAGCCGGGCGATCCCCTTGAAGAAGACCGGAATTCGGCTGAAACCGTGGGCGTGGGATTCTACAGGGCGATCAACCGACAGCCGCCGTTTCGCCTGCTGCCCGGTGCCGGGCGATCGCGTCGGAATAGAAATAACCACTTCCCTTGATCGTGCGCTTCTGCGTTTCGTAGTCGACGTGCACGAGGCCGAAACGCTTGTCGTACCCGTACGCCCATTCGAAATTATCGAGCAACGACCAGGCGAAGTAGCCGGTGATCGGTGCACCGCGACGGATTGCGCCAGCGCAAGCCCCGATGTGCGTGCGGAAATATTCAGTGCGCTCGGGGTCGTCGATCGAGCCGTCTGCCTTGACGACGTCGGCCCACGCCGACCCGTTTTCGGTCACGTAGATCTGTGGTGGCGCGTAATCTTCGGCGACCCGCACCAAGATGTCTTCGAGGCCTTTCGGATAGACCTCCCAATCCATCGCCGTTTCGACCGCGCCCGGAACACGCACTGCGGTAACGCGGGGGCCCGAGCCCTGTGGATTATCGCGAACGACTTCACGGAAGTAGTAGTTGATGCCGATGGCGTCGAGCGGCGGCGCGATCGTCGCGAGATCGTCACCCTGCACCGGAGGTTCAACTCCGTAGATGCGCACCATGTCGTCGGGATATCCGCGACCGAAGATTGGGTCTAGCCACCAACGATTCGTGTGCCCGTCACTTCGCACAGCCGCCGCGACATCTTCAGGGCGGTCGGTGGCAGGCACCGCTGGGCTCAGGTTGTTGACGATACTGACGGACGGCGCCAGCCGGGCAGCCGCGCGGATCGCCTGCGCACCGAGGCCGTGTGCCAGGTGCAAATGGAAGGACGCCGGCACCGCAGCTGCGATGTCCTTGATGCCAGGCGCCATCACACCGGACAGATGACCAAGCCACGCCGAGCACAACGGCTCGTTCAACGTCGTCCAGTTAACGACCCGGTCGCTCAATGCTTCGACCACGGTCGTGGCGTAGTCGGCGAAGGCATACGCCGTGTCGCGGCTCGGCCAGCCACCCTTGTCTTGAAGCGCCTGCGGAAGGTCCCAGTGGTAAAGGGTGACGAACGGCGTGATGCCCTTCTCGAGCAGGCCGTCGACAAGCTCGCTATAGAAGTCAAGACCCTTCTTGTTCACGGCACCCGTGCCGGTAGGAATGACCCGTGGCCAGGCGATCGAGAAACGGTAGGCGTCGGCGCCGAGTTGCTTGACGAGCCCGATATCTTCACGCCACCGGTTGTAATGGTCGCACGCGACGTCACCGTTGTCACCGTTGTCGATAACGCCGGGCGTTTTGCAAAATGTGTCCCAAATCGATGGCAAGCGGCCGTCGACGTCATGCGCGCCTTCGATTTGGTACGCCGATGTCGCCACCCCCCAGACGAAATCGGAGGGCAGTGAACTCAAAAACTCCACAGAAGGGATCCCTTCAATTGCATTCTCTGTTGGCGCGACATCTCAACGAGCGGGACGCCGCGGACTGTTCGTTTAGGGCAGGTCGGGGCAGGTTGGTCGTCTCGTCTCTTACGTTCTCGACTGCTGATGCTGGTCAATGACTTCGTCGCTCTCGACATTGCTGCTGCCACCACCGGTGACGTTGCCAGCACCGGTCAGCACGGCAGCAGGCGTCTGCACAGGGTGCAAGAAACAGGCAACGCTACGCGAGGCGTCCGGCTGGTCTGTCGGGATGCCAAGCACCGGCACTGTCTTTGGGCACGGCTCGAACGCGTGCGGGCAGCGCGGATGGAATGAGCATCCGCTCGGCATGGCGCGAAGGTCGGGCGGAGATCCCGGAATGCCGGTGACCTCGCGCCGCGGCCCTCGCAGCGGCGGGAACGAGTGCAACAGGCCGTGGCTGTAGGGATGCAATGAGTTTCGGTACAACTCGCTCGCTGGCGCCTCCTCGACGATGCGACCGCCGTACATGATCGCGATCCGATCGGAGAACTCGACGAGCAACGACAGGTCGTGAGTAATGAAAAGCACCGAGAAGCCGAGTCTTTCGCGGAGTTCGACGAGCTGCATAAGAATCTGTCGCTGCATCACGACGTCGAGAGCGGTGGTCGGTTCATCCATAATGACGACCTGCGGCTCGAGTGCTAGCGCCATCGCAATCATGACGCGCTGCCGCATGCCACCAGAGAGCTGATGTGGGTAACTGCTTAGTCGATCGGGGGAGATTCCGACGAGTTTGAGCAAATCGCGGGCTCGCGCCATGCGAGCGGCGGAACTCAGACCCGGCTCGTGAGCCTTGATGACGTCGACGAGTTGCGTCGACACCTTGTGCACCGGATTGAGCGAGTTCATCGCACCTTGAAACACGAGTGAGACTTCGGCCCACCTGAATTCGCGAAGCTGTGCGTGTGTCAGCGTGAGTATGTTGATCTTCTCGCCGGACGCCGAGTGGTAGATGACTTCACCACCGCTCACGACACCGGGGGGCGCCAGTAGCCTGGTGAGGCCGTACGCCAAGGTGGATTTGCCGCTACCACTCTCGCCGGCCAATCCCAGCACCTCGCCACGATGCAAGGTCAAGGTGACGTCGCGGACCGCGTGGACCGCGTCGTCACCCAAGCCGTAGTCAACATCGAGGTTCTTGACCTCGAGCACGACGTCGCGCGCCATCAGACCTCCCGCGGTTCGGCGACACGATGTGTGGGCGCGACTTGCGGCTCGCGGTGCGGGCGATCACGCAACACCGGGGTGAAGCCGACCCGCATCCGCACCGGCCGACCGTCGGCAGCAATGGCACGAACACGTCTCCCGCTGGAACGCAAGCGCGGGCTGATGAACTCATCGATACCGAAGTTCAGCAACGCGAGACCCGTACCCAAGAGGGCAATGAACACGCTGGCAGGGACGAACCACCACCAGGCGCCGCGTTGAAGCGCGGCCTGACCCTGCGCCCAGTAAAGAATTGTGCCCCAGTTCCAACCGGCGTTACCGCCGATGCCGATGAATGCCACTGTGATCAGGGAAAGCACCGCGTAGATGACGGTGCCGATGAAGCCCGAAATGATGATGGCCGATAGGTTGGGCATGATCTCGAAAACGATGATGCGCCAGCCCGTCTCGCCGGTCGCCCGCGACGCTTCGACGTAGTCGCGCCTGCGCATCGACAGGGTCTGCGCGCGCAGCACCCGCGCCCCCCACGGCCATGAAGTCACGCCGATGACCACCGCAATAACGGTGTTGTCGACCTTTGGGATCGTGACCGTGATGATGATGATCAGCAGAATGCCCGGAATAACCAGGAAAACGTTCGTCAGAGCCGACAGCAGCTCGTCGATGACGCCACCCGTGTAGCCAGCAGTTACGCCGATCAGGATCGACAGGGCCGAGGCAATGAGGCTGGCGAGAAACCCGACGTACACGACTGCTCGAGTGCCGACCAGTATCTGGCTAAAAATGTCTTGGCCGAGGTGCGTCGTGCCCAGCCAGTGATGCATCGACGGGCCCTGCACCAAGTCGTCACTTTGGGCGTCGGGACTGTACGGCGCAATCCACGGCCCGATGACGGCCAGGAGCACAAAGAATCCGACCATAATGACTCCGGCCATCGCTTTCGCGTTCGCGATAAAGCGGAACCGGCGGCGCTTGACGGGCGCCTCCTCGACCGCGGTCTCGACCGCCATAGCGCTCAGGTCGGTGGCGGGGATGCTCATAGGATCAGCCCTCCGTCCGGGTACGCGGATCAAGCAGCATGTAGACGAGATCGGCGAAGAAGTTAGCTGCCAGCACCGACAACGTGATGATGAGGAAGATGCCCTGCAAGAGCGGGTAGTCCTTGGAGCCCACTGCCTGGAGCATCTCGTAACCGACGCCGGGATACGAGAAAACAATCTCGACGAGGAACGTGCCGCCGACCACGAAGCCGAGCGAGAGCGCGAATCCCGAGATGCTCGGAAGCAGCGCATTGCGCGCAGCGTAAGCACTCATAACTCGCCGCTCGCGCAGGCCCTTCGCGTGGGCCACGGTGATGTAGTCCTCCGACGCAACGGTCACCATCATGTTTCGCATGCCGAGAATCCAGCCTGCCACCGACGTAATGACGATCGTGGCGGCCGGCAACAGGCTGTGCCGGATCGCGCTGCCGATGAAGCCCAACTGCCAATGAGGCACCAAGCCAGGCGAGGCACCGCCGGACGACGGAAGCCAGCTACCCGGGCCGGTCAACAGCACGACAAGCACCATGCCAAGCGCGAAATACGGCACCGACTGGATGAACGTTGTCACCGGTAGCAGCCCGTCGACCCAGGTGCCGCGCCGCCACCCAGCAACGATGCCGATGCCGGTGCCAATAATGAAGCTCATCACCGTGGTCGTTCCGACGAGGAAGAGCGTCCAAGGGATGCTCTGCTTCAGAATCGCCGAAACCGGGGTCGGGAAGAAAGTAAATGACAACCCGAGATTGCCATGGAACAAGTTGTTGAGGTAAGTGAAATACTGCTGCAACAGCGACTGGTGTGTGTTGAGTCCGAACAGCACGCGCAAGGATTCGATTGCCTTGGTGCTGATCTGGCCCTGGTAACGCGCAAGCATCGCCGACACAGGATCGCCCGGGATGATCCGCGGCAGAAAGAAGTTGATCGTGACCGCGGCCCAGGCAGTGAAGACATAAAAGGCCACGCGACGGGCGAAGTGCCTCATCCGGCCACCTCAGAAACCGCGCCGGCGGCCGCGGCGCGGACGTCGCCGTCGTAAAGCCAGCATGCGGCCCAATGCCCGGCCGTGTCACCGATGTCGAAATGCGGTGGCAGGTCGACGCGGCACCGGTCCATCACATGAGGGCAACGGGGATGAAAACGGCAGCCGGCCGGCGGGCTGATCAAACTTGGCGGCTCACCTGTCTTGTCTGCCGCTGCGGCATCGGATTCATCGACACTGCTTCCCGCGAGACGGTCAGGATCGGGGGCCGACTCGATCAGCAAACGCGTATAAGGGTGCGCCGGACGCTGCGTAACCGTCTCGCTGTCTCCCCCTTCGACCATCCGGCCTGCATACATCACCAACGTTTCGTCGGCGAAATAGCGGGCCGACGCGATGTCGTGGGTGATGTAAAGAATGGCGAGCGAGAAACGGTCTTTGAGGTCGCGGAGCAGGTTGAGCACGCCCAACCGGATCGAGACATCCAGCATCGATACCGGCTCGTCGGCGAGCAGGACCTCCGGGTCGGCGGCGAGCGCCCGTGCGATCGCGACGCGTTGCCGTTGTCCGCCGGAAAGCTCGTGCGGGAACTTGTCTATGTAACGCTGCGGCGGCGTCAGCTGCACCCGGGCTAGCAGGTCGTGCAGCGCGCGCTCCAAGCCGGCCTTTCCTTTGCCGGCGTGGTGGTGGATCTTCAAAGCCCGCGTCAGGTGGTAGCGCACGGTGTGCACGGGATTTAAAGACGCGAATGGGTCCTGGAAAATCATCTGGACCTGCCGGCAGTACCGGCGGAAGCGCCGTCCGCGGTGGACGTTCACGGAAGCTCCGCGCAGCCGGATATCGCCAGCGGTGCGTCGCTCGATTTGCGCCAGCAGCTTTGCCACGGTCGACTTCCCAGAGCCAGACTCGCCGACGAGCGCAGTAACGTGCCCTCGACGCAACCTGAGATAGGCGTCGTCGACGGCATGAACGCTGCGCGGACCGCCGGAAAGCATTTCGCGGCCTCTGCGCCTAACCACGAAATGCTTCGTCAGGCTCTCGGCCTCTAACACGACCTCGGCAGTCGGTGTTGGAGTCGTCGTGCTCGCTGTCATGAACGCTTCCTGTCTAGAAACCGCCGGAGAACGTCTGGTTCGGTTGCAGTTCTTGCTGCGGGCCGGAACAACC
>JBOGEK010000228.1:0-4257 GCA_050743645.1 Acidothermaceae bacterium | reverse complement strand
TACCAATGGTGGGTGCGCAGGGCATTGCGGCGCGCCCACATCGTCGTCGCGGTCAGCGATCCGACAGCAGAGATCGCACGAGGGTTGGGCGTTCGGGCCGATCGCATCGTGGTCGTTCGTCCGGGCGTTACCGCGCCCCAGGTTTCGCGTGCTGAACGCGAGGCAGCCCGCCGCGGGCTGATCGGCGAACTCGGCCTGCCCGAGTCGAACCGTCTACTGCTCACCCTCGGGCGCGTGGTGCCGCGCAAGGGCTCGGGTTGGTTCGTCGAATCGGTGCTGCCCCACCTGCCAGACGACGTCATCTACCTGGTGGCCGGCGAAGGCCCCGACATGGCGAACGTGCGCGAGGCGGCCGAGCGGGCCGGCGTCATGAACCGGGTGCGCATGCTCGGGTGGGTCTCCGACTCCGAGCGCGAACAGCTGCTGCGCGGCACCGATCTGTTCATCCAGCCGAACATTAGAGTTCAAGGTGACGTCGAGGGTTTCGGCATCGTCGTCATTGAGGCAGCGCTACGCGGCACCCCGGTCGTCGGCTCACGGCTCGAGGGAATCACCGACGCGATCGTCGACGGCGAGTCCGGACTGCTCTGCCCGCCCAGCGATGCGGCGGCGTGGATCGCCACCCTCAACGGCTGCCTGTCAGACCTCGACGCGTTAAGCGACGTCGGTCAGCGGTTCCGCGAGCACGCGCAGGGCATCTACGGCCGCGATCGAATGATTCGCGAACTCGCCGACCTTCTTGAGCTGCGCGACCCGTCCGGCACGGTGACGGCCGACGCCGTTCGTTAACCTGGCTAGACCCAGCCGAGTTGGCACCTGTGGATTGCCGAGCCGCATCCACAAGCAGCACTAAGAGCAACCGCGGCATGCGCCTGCCGCGAGAGCGTGCAGCATGCGAACCGACCAGCACGGGCGTTGATGTGCCCGAGATTTCCTGCCCTGAAGTCGCTGCCGCATGGAATCACGCGGTGAGGCATCAGGCGCCGGGTAAAGTCGAACCATTGAGATGCAGGAGAAGTTCATGTTGCGGATCGCGCGCGTATGGCCTGGCGACGGGCTGACCGTGCACGTCACCTTGACCGACGGCACCGACCGCGAGATCGACGTCAGCCAATACATGTGGGGTCCGGTCTTCGAGCCCATTGCCGAAGATCGATCACTTTTCGAACAGGTTTTTGTGGATCGAGTCTCGAAGACGATCGCGTGGCCCGGCGGAGCCGACATCGATCCCGACGTGCTTCTCGGCAGCGCAACGACGGCACCCGCTTCGGCCCTTGCGGAGTAATGAAAGTCTGCCTCCAGGAAGGCTTCTTCCACAGAAGCACGGCAACCCGGCGTCGTCCACAAGCTTGTCAGCATGGCTCTGATCGAATCCCATGGACGCTTGGATTAGGTCCATGTCATTTACAAGAACCCCAAAGTATGATTCCGGTATGACCACGAAGATCACAGTGAGCCTCTCCGACGAAGCGGTAGCCGCCGCCAAGCGAGCTGTGAAAGAAGGCCAGGCTCCTTCTGTGTCGGCGTACGTTGCGGAGGCACTCGACCGGACGTATGGCGCTCGCCGGCCTCTCTCCCTACTAGTCGCAGACATGATCGCCGAAGGCGGCGAGCCCTCGTCCGCCGCTTACCGCTGGGCTGACAAGGCACTCGGCCTGGCATGAGCGGTGCGAGCAAATCGGTGACTCTCGATGCCGGCGCACTCATAGCCCTTGAGAAGAATGACGAGCGGATCAGGGCCTTGTTCGACCGCGCACTGTCACGCAATGCGGTTCGGGCATTCGTTCCTGCAGGCGTTGTAGCACAGGTTTGGCGCGGCGGTAGCAAGCAGGCCAGACTCGCGATCTTGCTCAGTGACCCGGCCACGACCGTCGTGCCACTCGATTCCGAGCGCGCTCAAGCGGCAGGTGTCCTGTGCGGTTTCGCCCGAACCAGCGACATTGTCGACGCGTCAGTCGTGTTATGCGCGAGAGAGAACTCGACCACCATCATTACGAGCGACCCTCAAGACATGGCGCGCCTCGACCCGAGCGCGCGAATCGTCGCCCTTTAGTCGCCCGCGACCGCCCTGGCGTACGAAGCCAGGTGCGCCTCAGCACTGGCGGCCCAGGTGAACTCGAGCGACCGTGCGTGCGCAGCAGCCCCCAGCGATTCACGTCGGCCCGCATCGGCCAGCAGGTTCGCCAACGCCGCACCGATCGACGCGGAATCCGGCTCGGTGTAGGCCACGGCATCGCCGCCGACCTCAGGCAGCGACAACCGATGCGTCGTCAAAACCGCTGCACCGCAGGCCATCGCCTCAAGGACCGGCAACCCGAAACCCTCGCCATGGCTGGGATAAGCCACCACGACCGCTCCGCCGAGGAACGCCGACAGGTCGGCGATGCGCAGATAGCCCGGCCGGATCACCCGCAAATGCGAAGGCACTTCGGCAACCGCGGCCTCGATGTCGTCGTCCCACCCGGCACCGCCGGCGATCACCAGCGCGGGCGGGGCCTCGCTGCCTTCAACCGCACTGACCCAGCCGCGAATCAGGCTCGGCACGTTCTTGCGCGGCTCGAAAGCGCCCAGAAATGCGACGTACTCCTGGCCACGCAAGCCAAGTCGCGCCGAAATTCGCGCTGCCTCCGCCTGCGTCGGCGGATGGAACAGGTCGTGGTCGACCCCGTGATATGCCACGTCGATTGTGGTCGAGTCGGCGTCGACGAGACGCACCAACTCGTCGCGAGTGGCCTTCGACGGGACGATGCAACGCGTCGATCGCTTTACTGCCGACCGGATCGCCGCCCGGTAGAACGCCCCCCGGGTCGCCGGATAAAGGTCGGGCTCGCTGAAGAACGTCGCGTCGTGGATCGTCGTGACCACAGGACGCCCCGGCCGCAACGGCACCGAGTAATTAGGAGCATGGATGACCGCGGCACCAACGTGCTCGGCGATCAACGGCAGGCCGGTCTGCTCCCACGCGATGCGTGCGGTGCGGTTCGTGAGCGATGCCGGCCCCGCTACGATCTGCGCAGCCGGGAGCAGCCGCCCGTAACGCTCGGCATCGACCCGCTGGCACACCACCGCAACGTCGGCGTCGATCGCTGCAAAGGCGGTCAGCAGCCCGTCGACATAGCGCCCGAGTCCGCCGCGATCTGCGGGCACGGCGGTGGCGTCGACAAGCACGCGCGGCGCCACGATGTCTCCACCTCGGATCGTTCGCTAGGTTTCGTTTGCTGGCTCAACTTATACATCGAAGCTTACGCCGCAGAGCTGAAGGAAGGGCCGTTCGACGATGGATCGCTCACCCGCCGCGGACAACGTCGCCGCGACGGTTGTGGTGATCGCGTGGAACGGTGCCGGCTTCATCTGCGACTGCCTCGACTCGCTGGCCGCGCAAGAAATTGCGGGCGGTTTCACTACGTGGGTCATCGACAACGCCTCGACCGATCAGACTGCTGAGGTGGTTGCACGGCATCCGTCGTCCGTGCGGTTAATTCGGTGCGAACGCAATGTCGGATTCGCGGGCGCCGCAGCCCTCGCGGTGCAAGAGGCCCGCACTCCTTACGTCGTCCTTGTCAATCAGGACGCCGTCGCCGAGCCCGGCTGGTTGGCCGCGTTGCTCGAACCGCTGTCGTCGGCGGACGTGGCTGCGGTCACCAGCAAGGTGCTGCTCGCCGCCGACGGCCGGATCAACAACACCGGCGTGCTCGTGGCGCCCGACGGTTACGGTCGCGATCGCGGATTCGGTGAGCCTGACGACGGCCGCTACGGCGTCCCCGAAGATGTGTTCGCCTTTTCTGGCACCGCCGCCGCTATTCGGGTGGCCGCGGCTCGATCGGTCGGATCGTTCGACGCGTCGTTTTTCCTGTACTACGAAGACACCGACCTGTCGTGGCGACTGCAGCTCGCCGGCTGGCGAATGCGCTATGCGCCGTCGGCCGTGGTGCGGCACCTGCATGCTGCGTCGTCCGACGTCCGGTCTGCGGCTTTTGCTTTTTACAACGAGCGGAATCGGCTGCTGATGTTGGTGAAGTGCGCGCCGATTTCGCTTGTGGTGAAGGAGATTTTTCGGTTCGCCGCGATCACGGTTTTGCTGCCCGTGCGGCGGATGTTCGGCGTGCAGGTGCCAGCAGCCCAACAATTCCGGACGGCGGTCAGGTTGCGCGTGCTGGCGTCACTTGTCGGGCGGCTGCCTTCAGGGTTGGTGGGGCGGCGGGCCGTTGCTCGTACGGCGCACAAATCCCGGCGCGAAGTGGTGCGCGACCTCGCCGG
>JBOGEK010000227.1:0-6615 GCA_050743645.1 Acidothermaceae bacterium | reverse complement strand
GTCCCCGCCTTATGCGGCGAACCTGCGCTTCATGGGGTGTGCACACCCCATGAAGTTGCCGCCAGCGTGCTTAACGTGGTCAACCCGCAGCGGGCCTGGCCACTCTCAGCGGGAGGTCAGGCGAGGTGCGGGAAGAAGAGCGCGATCTCGCGGGCGGCCGACTCGGGCGAATCGGAGCCGTGCACCAAGTTCTCGGTGACGATCAGGCCGAAGTCGCCGCGGACCGTGCCCGACGGCGCCTTCACCGGGTCGGTAGGGCCCATCATTGCCCGCCAGGTCTCGATGGCCCGCGGTCCCTCGGCGACCGCAGCCAGCAGCGGCCCCGAGGTAATGAACGCGATCAGCGGCTCGAAGAACGGCTTGCCCTCATGCTCGGCATAGTGCCGGTGAGCCGTTTCGCGGTTGAGGGTTCGCATCTCGACGGCGACGAGCGCCAGGCCTCTGCGTTCGAGCCGGCCGAGCACCTCGCCGACCAGGCCTCGGGCAACGCCGTCCGGCTTGATGAGGACGAGCGTGCGCTCGGAATCGGACACCGTGCACTCCTTGAATCCGCGAAACGATCGGCGGCGCGAGCCTACCGAGCAGGCGTCACTTCAGCAGCAGGTGCCCTAACCGCCGGGCTGCGACGACGACGCCGACGAGCCCAAGCACCACGAGGTAGCCGATGTTCGCGAGCAATCCGAGGTGCGGCGCCCCGAGCACGAGGGCGCGCTGGATGTCGACCGCCTGGTAAAGCGGGGTCCAACGGACGATCTCGCCGATCACGTGCGGATAGGTCGATAGCGGATAGAAGGTGGCCGAGAACAAAAACATCGGCAGTATCAGCAAACTGACCCATTCGAAGTCCTGCCACGACCGCATGAACGACGTCGCCGCCATTCCGCAGGCCGCAAAGGCCAGCGCCTCGAGAATCGAGAACGGCAACGACAACAGCACCCACCACGAATGCAGCAGCCCCATCGCCGCCATCACGATGAGGAACGCGCTCGAGTAAATAACGCCGCGCGCGAGTGCCCAACCGATCTCACCGGTGGCGACGTCGAGCGGGCCGAGCGGCGTCGCCAGCACCGCGTCGTAGACCTTCGCGTACTTGATCTTCCAGAAAACGTTGAAGGTCGAGTCGTAAATCGCCCCGTTCATAGCGGACGACGCAAGAAGTGCGGGCGCCACGAACGCCGCGTATTTCACGTCGTGACCGCCGTAATTCAGCTGCGGCACAAGCTTTCCGAGGCCGACGCCGATCGATAGTAGGTAGAAAAGTGGCTCGAAGAATCCCGAGACAATCGTGAGCCAAGTGCGGCGGTAGACCATCAGACTGCGTTCGATGAGCACGTAGCCACGTCGTCCGCCCAGACCGGCGAGGGCGTCGAATGGAAGAACTCGAAGTGGCAGCGCAGTCATGAGCTACACCGCCAACCGGGCGCGGAAGAACCGCAACGACAGGAAGTATCCGATCGCGGTCACGGTGAACAGATAACCGATGTGCACGACGACAAGCGGCCACCCGCCCGCCTCGAGTCGGCCCGTGGTGAGATCGCGGCACAGCGAAACGCCGTGCCAGAGCGGGGTGATCCAGGCAATCGGCCGGATCACCCATGGCAACTGGGAAACGCTGAAGAACGTGCCCGAGAACAAGAACATCGGCATGATGGCGAACCGCTGCAAAGCAGCGAATCCGTAGTCGGTTTCGCGGGTGGCCGAATACGCCACGATCGGGGTCGCGAATGCCAAGCCGACGAGCAAACAGACCGGCAATGCGACGACGGCGAGCGCGGAGCGAGCCGCACCGAACGCCGCGACAATCGCCAGATAGATACCGGCGACCATCGATACCCTCGCCGCGATCCACATGAGATGGCCGACCAGAATGTCGCGTGGAGTCAGCGGCGTCGCCGCCATCGCGTGATAGTTGCGAATCCATTTGAACGACCCGAGCACCGGATAGGTCGACTCCTGCGAGCCAGCTTGCATTGCCGTAGCAGCAAGCAATCCCGGTGCGACGAACTGCAGGTAGCTCAGGCCACCGGTGGCGTGCCCGCTCTTCACGATCGAGCCGAGCCCGACCCCCATGGCGGCGAGGTACATCACCGGACTGACGACGCTGCTGACCACGCTGCCTCGCCAGGTGCGCCGATACTGCGCGACCCAGAACGAATACGAACGGACGGCGGGGATCGATCCGATGCTCATCAGTCGACCAGACTTCGGCCGGTGAGCCGCAAGAACACGTCTTCGAGAGTGCTACGACGCACCAACGTGGCAAGCGGCAACACCCCGCGCGCATGTGCGGCGGCCAAGCAGGCGTCGCCGTCATCGGCGTAGAGCAAGACTCGGTCTGGCAGTACCTCGACCCGATCGCCCAACCCGGCAAGCTTTTCTGCGGCGATTTCGTTCTCACCTAACGCAAAACGCAACTCGACGACGTCGCGGCTGGAGTATTGCTCGATCAGCGAACGCGGCGACCCTTCGGCGGCGATCCGGCCTTTGTCCATCACGACGAGCCGGTCGCACAGTTGCTCTGCTTCGTCCATGTAGTGCGTGGTGATGACGAGCGTTACGCCTTGATGTTTCAGCCGGAACAGCCGGTCCCAGACGACATGGCGCGCTTGCGGGTCGAGGCCGGTGGTGGGCTCGTCGAGCAGCAGGATCTGCGGTTCGTTGATGAGCGAGCGTGCGATCGTGAGCCGCCGCTTCATGCCACCCGACAGCGGCTCGACCTTGTCGGACGCGCGATCGAGCAGCTGCACGAAATCGAGCAGCACGTCGGCCCGTTCGCGGATCACCGACCGCGCCAGACCGAAATAACGCCCATAGATCAGCAGGTTCTCGCGAACCGTGAGCTCGAGATCGAGCGTGTCTTGTTGCGGCACGACGCCGAGGCGGGCGCGGATCTGCGGGCCGTCCCTGCGCGGATCCAGCCCCAAGATGCGCAACACACCGTCGGACGGCGGTGAGACACACCCGATCATGCGCATCGTGGACGACTTACCGGCGCCATTCGGCCCGAGAAAGCCGAACGCTTCGCCTGGCTCGACGTCAAGATCGATTGCGTCGACGGCAACGAAATCACCGAATCGCTTTACCAAGCCGCGGGCGTGAATCAGCGGTTCGGGTTCGTGCTCAGTCATAGTTGCCGACCGTATCCCGCCGGGGCGACGAAACAGCAATCGTTTCTGATGACCGATCAGCCGTGCGTTGCCGGCTCGCGAGCGGCACCAACGCTCGCGGCATATCGCTCGGCCATCCTGATCGCGCTGTCACCAATCCGGATCGCCGCGATCCAGAGCAGCGCGAAGACAGCGCCAACCACGAACATCGTGGGCACCGCGAACCCGCAGCCGATGGCGAGCACCTGCAGAGCCCCGCCGGCCCGAAAGGCCCAGCGCCGCTTGATCATGGCAGCGACGGCGATGCAGGCGAGTGCGAGAGCAACGCCGACCGGGATCGCGACGGTCGCCGACACGTGCGATGACACGATTGCGACGATGATCGCTAGCCAGAAGACGACGACTTCCATCGCGAGCACGCTCGACGTCAGGCGGCGTTTGCCTTTCCATGCATCGCGACGTACCGCCGCGGCGTGAGCTGCGAGATCGACGGGCGGCTGGTCGCCGACCTCACTTGGTGCGTTCTCGGTCATGACCGCATCAGCATTGCGCGCGCGTCGCCGGCAGTGACCACCGAGCCGGTGATCAGCACACCGGCTCCCCCGAAGTCGGAATCTTCTTCAGCGCGCTCGACAGCAGTACCGATCGCCTCGTCGAGGCGGCTCGCGACGTCGACCCGGTCCTCGCCGAAGATCTCGACGGCCATCGCAGCCAAGTCGTCGACCGGCATCGAACGGCCCGAGCTGTTCTCGGTAACGACGATGTGCGCGAGGAACGGCTCGAATATCTCGAGCATCGTATGGACGTCCTTGTCGCCGAGAGCGGCGAAAACTCCGACCAGTCGGCGAAAGGCGAATGCTTCGGCCAATGTCTCGACCGTGGCTCGCGCGCCGGCCGGATTGTGCGTGGCGTCGACGAGGATCGTTGGCGAGCTGCGCACGACTTCGAGCCGACCGGGCGATCGCGCGCTGGCGAATCCGGCGCGGATGAGGTCGGGGTCGAGCGGGCCCTGGCGGCCGACCATAGCCTCGACGGCAGCGAGCGCGCAGGCCGCATTCGATGCCTGATGAGCGCCGTAGAGCGGCACGAAGACATCGTCGTAGGTCGCGTGCAGGCCTTGGAGGCGCAGGAGCTGGCCACCAACACCGATTTCCCTTGCAGCAACGCCAAATTCGACGCCCTCACGAGCAACGATCGCACCCTCGTCGGCCACCTTGTGCAACAGCACCTGGGTGGCTTCGGGGTGTTGCGCTGCGATAACCACGGTTTGGTCGGGCTTGATGATTCCCGCCTTCTCAGCGGCGATCGCGGCGATCGTGTCGCCAAGATGCACCATGTGATCGAGGTCTACCGGCGTGATCACCGCAACAGGCGCGGGCACGATGTTCGTGGCGTCGAGCCGGCCACCCATCCCGACTTCGACGACGGCGATGTCAACGGGCGCCTCCGCGAACGCCGCGAACGCCATGCCTGTAACGGCCTCGAAGAACGACAACCTGACATCTGACCCCGCGTCGACCAGGTCGAAGAACGGCGCGACGTCGTCATAGGTATCGACAAAAGCCTGTGCTGACAGCGGTTCGCCGTCGACACTGATGCGTTCGGTGATCGACTCGAGGTGCGGGCTCGTATAGCGACCGGTACGCAGACCGAGCGCCCGCAACAGCGCGTCGGCCATCCGCGAAGTCGACGTCTTGCCGTTGGTACCGGCAATATGCAGCACCGGATACGCAAGGTGGGGATCGCCGAGCGCGTGCATGAGCGCCGTCATGCGTTCGAGCTTCCACTCGATGCGCGATTCGGGCCAGCGTGCCAGCAGTTCTTTCTCGACACGCCTCAGCGCGTCGGAGGCCCCGGGCGCGGCACCACTCATGCGGGCGGCAGCGCGTCGAGTTGGTTTTGCAGTCGGACGACGTCACCACGCGCACCGGCGAGCCGCGCTTGCATCTTGTCGATGACGTGTTCGGGCGCCTTGCCGGTGAACTCGGGGTTAGCCAACTTCGCCTCGGCGAGCGCGACCTCCGAGACGGCGACATCGAGCGCCTTGGTCAGCCGTGCGCGCTCCTTGCCAACATCGATCGTGCCCGACAGGTCGAGTGAAACCCGGATCGCGCCGTCGCCGTGAGCGACGACAACCCCTGCCGTTTCGGCGAAATCTTCGGTGGCTGCCGACAATCGGGCGAGCGATCGGATCTGTGCTTCGAACGGGTGGAGCTGGGTCGTGGCGAGCCCGTCGAGTTGTGCGGGGACCCGCTGGCCCGGCTTCAACCCCTGCTCGGCCCGGAACCGGCGCACTTCGGTGACGATGGCTTGCACGTCGGCCACCAGCTTCTCGGCTATCGGATCGGTCGCGTCGGTGTCGATGATTTCGCCGCCGCCTGTGACGACGCCAGACGGCCATGGCGAGACGACGAGTGACTCGCCCTTGGTGAGGGTGGTCCACAATTCTTCAGTAATGAACGGGATTATCGGATGCCACAGTCGCAATAACACGTCGAGTACGTGGCCCAAGACCCGCCGCGTGGCTGCCGCTTCAGCCCCGCCGTGCTCGAGCGGCAACTTCGCGAGCTCGACGTACCAGTCGCAAAATTCGTCCCAGGTGAAGTGGTAGAGCGCGTCACACACTTTCGCGATTTCGAAATCGTCGTAGTACTCGTCGACCTCGGCGACCGTGCTCGCCAGCCGCGAGAGAATCCATCGTTCGGTGGCAGCCAGCGACTCCAGGTCAGGCAGGGCACCTTCGACCGTGGCGCCGTTCATCATCGCGAATCGCGCCGCGTTCCAGAGTTTGTTCACGAAATTACGTGCGCCCTGCGCCCAGTCTTCACTGACCGGAACGTCGGCGCCCGGGTTGGCGCCTTTGGCAAGGGTGAAGCGCGACGCATCAGCGCCGTAGCGTTCGATCCAGTCGAGCGGGTCGACGACGTTGCCGAACGACTTCGACATCTTCTTGCCGCGCGAATCGCGCACCATGCCATGCAGCACGATGTTGTTGAACGGCTGGGTGCCACCCTTGGCGTACAAACCGAACATCATCATGCGAGCGACCCAGAAGAACAAGATGTCGTACCCGGTAAGCAGTACCGAGGTGGGATAGAACTTCGCGAGGTCAGGCGTTTCGTTGGGCCAGCCCAACGTCGACAGCGGCCACAGACCGCTCGAAAACCAGGTGTCGAGCACGTCGTCGTCTTGGCGCCAGCCGTCGCCCATAGGGGTGTCGTCGTCCGGGCCGACGACGACAGTCTCACCCTTCGGGCCGTACCAGACCGGAATGCGATGCCCCCACCAAAGCTGCCGGCTGATGCACCAGTCGTGCATGTTGTCGACCCAGTCGAAATAGTTGCGCGCCATCTCGGGTGGGCTGATGGTGACTCTGCCGTCTCGGACGGCGTCGCCCGCCGCCTTCGCCAGCGACTCGACTTTCACGAACCACTGCAGCGACAGCCGCGGCTCGACGACAGTGTCGCAGCGCGAGCAATGCCCGACCGCGTGCACGTAAGGCCGCTTC
>JBOGEK010000226.1:0-12879 GCA_050743645.1 Acidothermaceae bacterium | reverse complement strand
GGTCTGGGCGCCCAGACCACCGCTCAAATAAGGGTTTCCGCGCGCGCCGCGTCAGGTCGCGCGCACATCTCTGCGCTGGTCGAGCCGGTCTCACTTGTCGTCGCCGAAGAGGTCGACGCAACTCGAGCGGCCGGTTACCCGAGCCCGCTTGTCGAAAGCCGCGCCGATCGATCGGGTGCTTTCCGGCCTTCGCATCAGGTCATCGTCCTGCTCGACGACGATGGGCGGCCGACGGCTCTCGCCGTCCGCGACGAGGATTCCGGGCTCACCCACGAGGTCGACGTGAGCTTGCGGTTGGGCATCGCGACACCGATCACCGATGCGGCGCCGCTTTGTATGGCCCGACCCACGGCCCACCGCTTCGACCCAATTCTGTGCACACACGACGACGGCACGGTCGCTGGCGTCGTGCGCATGGAGCGCGTTTTCGGTTACCTGGGCCACGTCTGAGCCCACGCGTTTTGACGTCTGCGTTGCGCCCTGTTGGGGCACACTGCCGCAGTGACACCCGACGAGGCCATGGCGATCGCGTCGGCCGCGTTGCGCGCCGACCTGCAAGCGACGAAATGCTGGACGTCGTCCACGCAGGCTTCGCTGGATAGCGCGCTGGCGGATCGGCGGTCGTGGGTCGACGCCTGGCCTGACGGCGCAGAGCACGTGCCGGGCCTTGTGGCGCAAGACGTCCAGGAAGCAGTGCACGCCACAGTAGATCCGCATTGGCCGCTGTGCGCTGAACATGCCGACCACGCGCTGGTGATCGAGCCAGATCTCGGACCGGATCCCTTCTGGGTGTGCGAGGTCACCGGCCTGCCGGTCGCGCCGATCGGGAGCCTGTGAGCAAAAACACTACGATGGGCGCCATGTCAGCGCATCCGTCAGAGGAGTCGCGACCAGCGCCCGCGGCGACCGCCGCGACTCCGCGTTGGCTCGATGCGGCTGACCAGCGCGTGTGGCGGTCGTACCTTGCCGCGACCCAGCTGCTCACCGAGCGTCTCGACCAGGAACTCCAGCGCGAGTCGGGAATGCCGCACGCCTATTACGAAGTGCTGGTGCGGTTGTCTGAAGTCGAGGGCCGCGCGCTTCGCATGAGCGAGCTAGCCGACCGTTCGTTGTCGTCGCGGAGCCGGCTTTCCCATGCAGTCGCGCGGCTCGAGGAGGCTGGCTGGGTGCGGCGTGAGGCGTGTCCGACCGATCGGCGCGGGCAACTCGCGGTGCTGACCGACGCCGGATTCGCAGCCCTCGAAGCAGCGGCACCCGTGCACGTCGAAGGTGTTCGGTCCCATTTGTTCGACCAGTTGACGCCCGACCAGGTCCGCCAGCTCGGTGAGATCTGCACCGCTGTCGCCGACCATTTGCGCGCCGATCGGCCCGACAGCTCGGCCGACGCAGGAGCTGCCCCCGCCTGAGGCTGCGCGCCCCGTGGTTGCTTGGCGCAGCGGCGTGCACCCAACTCGGTGCGGTGAGCGTCTTCGGGGTAACGAATGCTCCGCGCGAGAGGTAACCCGATGAACCCCAGGCTGTTGCAGGTGTCGCTCAGGTTGTCGCTGACCGTATCGATCGTAGGTGCAGCCATCGGAGCGGCCGCCTGTTCGAGTCACTCCAGCGCCGGTAGCCCTCAGAGCGCTTCGACTACGCCAACCGCAGGCGGTTCGCCGTCAGTTGCGGCGTCGGTATCCGCGTCGGTCTCGGCGCCAGTCTCATCGGCGAGGACGACGACAACCCCGGCAGCGCCCGCAACAATCTCCGCCGAGGGCCGACAACCGGTACCTCCTGGATTCCAACCCGCGTCGGTGACGTTCGTGTCGGCGAGCAAAGGGTTCGTGCTCGGCACGGCTCCGTGCAATGCGGGCACCTGCACGACCCTCGCGGGCACGGTCGACGGTGGCGGCCATTGGTCGTTCGTGGCGACGTTGCCAGTGGTATTTGGCGCCGGCGGCGCCGCAAACGTCATAAGCAGGGTGCGGTTCGCGACTACCGACGACGGTTGGGTTTTCGGGCCCGAGCTTTGGTCGACTCACGACGGCGGGCTCCACTGGACTCACGTCTTGACCGCGGGTCCGGTCGGCGACGTCGAGGCGTCTGGTGGCATGGCGTACGCGTTGGTCGGACAAAAACTCTTGCGTACCAAGGTTTCTTCGGATGCGTGGTCGCCGGTAGCCGGCGTTACGATCGACAGCGGAAGCGGTTCGATCGCGCTGCACGCGCACGCCGGTTGGGTCGTCACCGGCGGCGGTCCCGGTTCGACGAAGCTTTTCATGAGCTCGGACGGCGCGGCGTGGCACGTCGTCGCCGATCCGTGCAACGCGCTCGGCACCGATTGGGCGTTGAGTGGCGTCGCACCGATTGACACGTCGTCGATTTTCCTGCTCTGCGTTGGCGACGTCGGTGCAGGTAGTGAATCGAAGAAGGTGCTGTTCTCCGTCGACGCCGGTGTGCACGGGTCGCCGACCGTCACTGATCCCCCCCGTGGAGGCGACGCAAATGGCGTAGCGGCCGCGAGTTCGTCGGTGGTCGCTGTCGCCGCACGGTCTGGCGCCAGCGAGGTCTATCGGTCGAGCGACGCAGGGAAATCATGGCAATCGCCATTGCAGCAAGGTGACGGCGGCGTCGGCTACTTCGACCTCGGCTTCACCACCGCAACACAAGGCGTTGTGGTGTACGGGCAGCCAGGTTCGGGCGCCACTCCGCAACTCCTCATGACCCACGACGCCGGAGCCACCTGGGCGCCGATTGCGGTCTGAGTCAATACTCGACGAGTGCCACCGAAACCCGCGAAGCAGTCCCCGACACCATCGCCGACCAATGGCCCGGCTACCCGCATGGTCGACGTCGCACCGGCGCGGCTAGCCGCCTGGGTTGCCGGCTTTGCCGCAAGGCATGGTGAATTCGACGTGCGGATTGTCGGCGACACTGCGACGTTGACCGCTGCAGACGGTTCGACGGCCGCGCTCGAGCCGCCCTTCCCACCTATGCCTGCAGGCTGGGCTGACAACAGCCGAGAGGGTTCGGTCGCCGATCCCATCGCTGCGATCGTCGCGCACGCACTCGAGCCACGCCTCATCGGCGTCCTTCTCGTGCGTCTCGGGGGCTATGCAGCCGGGCTGTTCGACGGCGGTCAGTTGACTGCATCGAAGGTGGGGTCGCGGCAGGTTCACGGCCGGTCTGCCGCAGGAGGCTGGTCGCAGCAACGCTTCGCCCGCAGGCGCGAAGGGCAGGTGCGCGTCGCTCTCGATGCCGCAGTCGAGGCCGCGGTGCGCATTATCGTGCCCGCGCTCCGTGGGCCATCCGGGCTCGCATCCGTCGTGACCGGCGGCGACCGGCAGGCATTACGCACCACACTTGCCGACGCGAGGCTGGCCGAGCTCAAGCCGCTGGTGGCGCGCCGGATACTAGACGTGCCTGACCCGAAGGCGCGCGTGTTGCGCGACAGCTATGCGCCAGCCATCGCGATCCGCGTCACGATCACCGACGCCCCGATGGTGGCTGACCGCTCCTGAAACTTGCCTACCCAAGCGACTGCCGAGCGGGTCGGTTGGCAGCCTAAAGAGGGCGGCTGCCTAGCGAGGTGCGGCGGCACTGGTCCAGCAGCGAACTATGTCGCGCATGGCCAAGATGCCGACGACGTCGTTGCCGTCGAGTACGACCAGATGCCTGAAACCACCTTTGACCATGGCAAGCGCCGCGTCGTCCATCAACCAATCGGGAGAGGCAAAAACCAAGTCTTTCGTAAGATGCGCGCTGGCGAGTTCGGCGTCGGGATCTTGGCCGGCTCCAATGGCATCGAGGACGTCGCGTTCGGTCAGAATTCCGATGCCTGCGGTCTCAGGATCAATCACCACCGCGGCACCGACGTGCCTTCTCGACATCAACCGACTGGCGTCTCGCAGGGTGTGGTTGGGGCCGATCGTTAGGACTTCGGCGTTCATTCCGTCGCGGACGTGCATCGAATCCTCCCTGGCTATGCAGGTCGTGTGCCTCCATCGTGGACCCGCCCTGCCGTGCGGGCAAGGCCATGGCGAAAGGGAAAGGGATTGGCGGTTCGGCGGGCTTGATGATGTTCAGGGTGTCCCGAAGGTTCGATTGGCCCGGAGATGGAAACCCCGACTGCATGCCAGGATTTCTTGCGGAAGTGACCAGGGGCTCTTCGAACCGCTTCTTGGTGCGGCTAGCTGTTGTTGCCGCGCTCGGTGGATTCCTCTTCGGGTACGACACTGGCGTCATCGGCGGCGCCATGCTGTACATCAAGAAGGATTTCCACGCAGGTACCGTCGGCCAAGAAAGCATGGTGTCGGCGATCCTCATCGGCGCCGCGATCGGCGCCATCATTTCGGGCAAGATGGCCGACGCATTCAGCCGACGACGTACCAAAATTGTATCGGGCTGCGTTTACGTGGTTGGCGCTGTACTCTGCGCCTTCTCGCAAAGCACGCTCCAGATGGTTGGCGCGCGCTTCATCTTGGGTCTCGCCGTCGGTACGGCGAGCTTCGTTGCTCCGATGTATATCTCGGAGAATGCGCCGCCCCGCATCCGCGGCGGCCTCACCACCTTCAACCAACTGATGGTGACGATCGGAATCGTCGTCGCGTACATCGTCGACTGGGGACTTGCCGGGGTCTCTAACAACTGGCGGTGGATGCTCGGACTTGGCATCGTGCCCGGCGCGGCGCTCGCGATCGGCATGGTGTTCTTGCCATTCAGCCCGCGGTGGTTGGTGGAGAAGAACCGCTCAGACGAGGCGCGCAAGGTGCTGGAGCGCACCCGTACAGAAGACGACGACATCGACAAAGAACTGCACGAGATCGAAGAAGCTGCTGAGAAAGAAGGCGGCCTCAGGGATCTGCTATCACGGTCGGTGAAGCCGATGCTGGTGATCGGGATCGCGCTGGCCCTCTTCCAGCAGTTCGTCGGCATCAACACAGTCATCTATTACGGCCCGACGATCCTGAAAGACACCGGCCTCGGCAACGGCGGCGCGTTGCAGCAAAGCGTGTTCATCGGTGCCACCAATGTCGTGTTCACCATCGTCGCCGTGCTGCTCCTCGACAAGGTTGGACGACGGGTGCTGCTCCTCACGGGCAACGTGGCGTTCTTCATCGGCCTCGTCGTGCTGGGCCTGTTCTTCGCGGTCGCGCCCATCAAACAGCACGCCCCGTGGGTGGCACTCGCGGCTCTCGTGCTCTACATCGCGGGCTTCGCGATTAGCCTCGGGCCAGTGTTCTGGCTGATGATTTCGGAAATCTTCCCGCTACACCTTCGGGCGCCGGCGATGGCGGTGTGCACCGTGGGCAACTGGTTGGCCAACTTCGTCGTCAGCGTGAGTTTCTTGAGCCTCAACAACATCATCACCAAGCAAGGCACGTTCTGGCTCTACGCTGCGATCTCGATCGGCGCGTTTATCTTCTTTGCGGCCCGCGTTCCGGAGACGAAGGATCGTAGCCTCGAAGAGATCGAGGCGCAGGTCGGAGCTGAATCGGACGCGTATCCCCAAGATCCGCAGGGTCGACGTCGCGGCCGAACCCGCACGGCCCACGCATGAGCTAGCCGGCCGTTGATGCCCCGAGCATCGTGAGCGCTGCGTCGTGTAGGACGCCGTTGGTGCACACGATGCTCGGGCTTTGCGGGCTGGGGCCGCCGTCGACGCCGGTGACGCGGCCGCCGGCTTCTTCGACGACCGGCACCAATGCGGCGACGTCCCAGATCGAGACGTCGGGTTCGGCAGAAATATCGACCGCGCCTTCGGCCACCAACATGTGCGACCAGAAATCGCCATATGCGCGAGTTCGCCAGACGGATGCGAGTAGCACGTCGAAACCGCCTCGCCGGTCGCCCCAGCCGGCCAGGCTCGAATACGACACCGACGCGTCGGAGGGCTTCGCCACTGCCGAAACGCGGTTACGTCGCGGGTCGCCGTGGCTTTTCGCCGTCCAGCTACCGAGGTTGCTGGCAGCCCACCACCGGTGCGCGAGGGCCGGTGCCGAGACGACACCGACGACGCTGCGATCTGCTTCGACCAGGCCGATCAGCGTCGCCCAGACCGGAACGCCACGCACGAAGTTTTTCGTCGCGTCGATCGGATCGATGATCCAGCGCCGTTCGCTCGCTGCAATTCTGGACGGTGCTTGGCCGGCCGAGGTGGCGCCGAACTCCTCGCCAACGATTGAGTCGCCGGGACGCGCCTCGACCAGGGCTTTGCGTAGTGCCGCTTCAACCGCACGATCGGCATCGGTCACCGGCGTCAGGTCGGGCTTGGTGTCGACGTGCAGGTCGAGCGCACCGAATCTGGCCATGCTGATCGCGTCGGCGAGGTCGGCGAGATGCAGGGCAAGCTGCAGGTCGGCTGCGTAATCGGCCATGCACAGACGCTACCGGTACGGTCGATGCATGCGTTGGACCGTGCACGGCGAGCGAACGTTGTACGACAGTGAATGGGTACGATTGGCCCTCGTCGACGTCGAAATTCCCGGAGGCCGCCGGTTCGAGCATCACGTGGTACGGGTGCCGAGACCAGCGTCCGGCACCGTCGTCTTCGACCCCGACCGCGGCATCTTGTTGTTATGGCGGCACCGCTTCATCACCGACTCTTGGGGTTGGGAGGTGCCCGCAGGCGGCGTCGATGAAGGTGAGAACCCGGCTGACGCGGCCGCGCGCGAGGTGCTCGAAGAAACCGGTTGGCGGGCCGGAAACCTGCGACCGCTGGCTATTTACCATCCCAGCAACGGGCTGAATGACCAGACGTTTCACCTGTTCATGGCCGACGGCGCCGATTACGTGTCGGACCCTACTGACGCGAGCGAATCCGAGCGCATTGAATGGCTGCCGCTACCTGAGGTGCGTCGTGCAATTCGAGACGGTGCAGTGCGAGACGGTCTCAGCCTGACGGCGCTCACGATGGCGTTGCTTTTCGAGCTACCTAACGAATTGCCCGCCAGCTAAGGCGTTTCTGGTCGCTCACCCACGACGAGAAGTCGGCGCAACGAATCCAGCCTGGCCGGATCGGCGTGGCCCGCGGCGACCCAGTCGTCGAGTGCGCACCGGGCGATGTCGTCATCTGGCACAAGGTCGGACGGCGGCGGAAGGTGTGTGCAACCGCGCGGGCATTCGGCCGTGCCTGGCTGCAGGTCGGGGAATGCCGCGACGATGCGGGCGAGGTCGATGTGCGCTAAACCGAACGACCGGACGCCGGGCGTGTCGATCACCTGGCCACCTCGGGGCAACTCGAGCACCACCGTCGAGGTCGAGACGTGGCGTCCGCGGCCGGTCACCGCATTCACGTCGCCGGTGGCCCGTAGGGCACCTGGTACCAAAGCGTTTATCAACGTCGATTTTCCGACGCCTGAGTGGCCGGCCAGCACGGTGACGCGATCGCGAAGCAACTCAAGAAGCTCATCGCCCGGCTCGCCGCGGCGCGTAACGATGACCCGAAGGTCGAGCAGCGCGTAGTTCTCGATGAGCTCGGCGGGATCGCCCAGATCTGGTTTTGTCAGTATCAGCAGCGGTTCTAGCCCGCCGTCGAATGCCGCGACAAGGTAGCGGTCGATCAGCCGGGTGCGCGGTTCGGGGTTGGCGATTGCGCAAACGATGCCAAGCTGGTCGGCATTTGCGACGATCGCGCGCTCGACGGGATCGGTGTCGTCGGCGCTGCGGCGAAGCAACGACGTGCGCGGCTCGACACGCACCAGTCTGGCCAGCGTGTCGGTTTGGCCGGACACATCTCCTACCAGAGCCACTCGATCACCGACGACGACGGCCTTGCGGCCGAGCTCGCGGGCCCGCACTGCGACGACGTCGTGGTCGTCGACGAGACAGGTGAAGCGGCCACGGTCGACCGCGACGACGAAACCTTCGGTCGCGCCCGAATGAGGCGGCCGGATTCGACTGCGAGGCCGAGAACCGGGGCCCGGGCGCACCCGGACATCGTCTTCGTCGAGGTCTCGTGGTCGGCGGCTCACCTGACGAGCGCGCTCCACATTGCGACGAATCCAGGCATGGTCTTCGCCGTTGTCTCGACATTCTCGATGACGACGCCCGGCACCACGAGACCCAGGACGGCCGCTGAGGTGGCGAGCCGATGGTCGGAGTAGGTGTGAAAAAGGCCCGCATGTAAGGGTTTTGGCGAGACGGTGAGTGAATCGGCCGACTCGGTGACGTTGCCGCCCAACGCGTTCAGTTCGGTGGCGAGTGCGGCAAGGCGATCCGTCTCGTGACCTCGCATGTGACCGATTCCGCGAAGCGTCGACGGTGAATCAGCGACGGCGGCTAGCACCGCGATCGTCGGCACGAGTTCACTAACGTCGTGCAGGTCGGCGTCGATGCCGTGGATCGAAGCGCCGCCGCGAACCGTAAGCCCCGATTCGTCGAGGGTGGTCGCGGCGCCCATCGCTGACAGCACGTCGCGAAGCGCGTCTCCTGGCTGGGTGGTGACTGCGGGCCAGCGGGGGAGCCGCACGACGCCGCCGGTGACCAGAGCGGCTGCGGCGAACGGCGCGGCATTAGAGAGGTCGGGTTCGACCTCGACGACGCCACCGGTGAGCGAGCCCGGCGCTACCCGCCACACGCCGGAAGTCGTGTCGTCGACGACGATTCCACGGTCGCGCAACATCGCGACGGTCATCGCAATGTGAGGCAACGACGGCAACGTCGCACCGACGTGGTTGACGACGACATCGGTCTCGGCGCATGCGGCAGCGAGTAATACGGCGGACAAGAACTGGCTGGACGCCGACGAATCGAGATCGCACTTGCCTCCGGCCAGCCGCCCGGCGCCGTTCACGGTGAGCGGCAACCCACCATTGCTGCTGTCGGAGATCTGCGCGCCGAGCTGACGCAGTGCGTCGAGCAATGGCCGAAGCGGCCGGTTGCGAGCGTGCGGATCACCGTCGAATCTGACAGGCCCATCGGCAAGCGCGGCAATCGCCGGAAGGAAACGCATGACGGTGCCGGCAAGCCCGCAGTCGATTTCTGCTGGGCCGCGCAGGGGAGCGGGGGTGATCTGCCAGTCGGCGCCTGCGTCGTCGACTGCCACGCCGAGTTGCCGCAACCCGGCTGCCATCAGATCTGTGTCGCGTGAGCGCAGCGCGCCCCGAATCGTGCTGGGTGACGACGCGAGCGCGGCGAGCGGGAGCGCCCGGTTGGTGATCGACTTCGACCCCGGCAACTGCACGGTCGCGTATACCGGGCCAGCCGCCGCAGGGGCGGCCCAGTTGTCGCCAGCTTTGTCTTTCACACGACAGAACTTACCCGGTACGTTCTCGGTGAGATCATCTGAGCATGTGCGGTCGTTACGCCACGGCGCGAAAGCCTGATGACCTTGTCGAGGAATTCGGGATTGAGCGCGTCGCGGTCGATGAAGAGTTGGCGCCGAACTACAACGTCGCGCCCACCGATCCGGTGTACGCCGTCGTCGCACGCGGCGACAAGCAGCAGCCCGAAGCGCCACCGCAGCGCCAGCTGCGCGTCGTCCGATGGGGTCTTGTGCCGTCCTGGTCGAAGGATGTCAAGATTGGCGCTCGCCTGATCAACGCGCGCAGCGAAACGCTCGCCGACAAGCCGGCGTTCAGAAAAGCCTTTGCCAGCAGGCGTTGTCTGCTCCCGGCCGACGGTTACTACGAGTGGTACACCGACAGCGGCACCACCGATTCGCCCAAGAAATCGGGTACCAGGAATGCCAAGAAGCAGCCGTTCTTTATGAGAGGCAAGGGCGGCGGCATCCTGGCAATGGCCGGGCTTTACGAGTTTTGGCGCGACCCCGAGGCCGATCCTGATACCGACCCATGGCTGTGGTCGTGCGCTGTCATCACCACGCAGGCGACCGACGAAGTGGGCCGGATTCACGACCGCATGCCGATGTTGGTCGAGCCGGCGAACTGGGACCAGTGGCTCGACCCGCGCGTCGACGGCTCACAAGATCTTCGTGCGCTGCTGGTTCCCGCGTCCCCCGGTCGGCTCGAGGCGTACGCAGTGTCGACCGAGGTGAATGACGTCCGCAACAACGGTCCGCAACTCGTCGAGCCGGTCGCGGGCGTGCAACCGCCGACCTGAAAGCGCATGATGGCGGGCAACAAAGGTGGGTAGGGGCACGACATCGACCCAACGACATCTCACAGCCCGACATCTCACAGCCCGACACGTAACAGCCCGACAAGTAACAGCCCACCCAAGTAACAGCCCACCGAAAGGATGCCGGTGCACACCGTGGACACAGAAGAGGCCCGTCAGCGACTCGAGGCGACCCTGGCCGGGCTCGATCGCTCTGTCACCACGTTGGCACCCGACTCCTCCGAAGCCGATCGGCAAGGCACTCCGGGCGATGCCGACGCCGGGCTCGATCTTGCCGACAACGATCGGGCGAATGCGCTAGTCGAAGTCGCGACCCAGCAGCGCCAGCAGGTCATCGAGGCGCTGCGCAGAATCGACGAAGGTTCTTACGGTCGTTGCGTCCGC
This sequence comes from Acidothermaceae bacterium, assembly GCA_050743645.1. Classification (GTDB taxonomy): domain Bacteria; phylum Actinomycetota; class Actinomycetes; order Acidothermales; family Acidothermaceae; genus JBOGEK01. The sequence goes on along the minus strand of JBOGEK010000226.1, from coordinate 2,439 downwards.
TGCGGAAAGCCGCTCTCCGATGGCCGACTCGAAGCCAAACCCGAGGCTTCGCGATGCATGCAGTGCCAGACGCAGTCCGAATCTGCCATGCACTGAAGAACATCAAGGCGTTGAAGACCATCAAGCCGGACGGCGGCGAAGTGGCACCCGGTCCGGCGGCCGCGATAACTGCGGTCGACACCCCGGCTGGCGTCGCAGACGTCGTCCTCGAAATGCCGTCGCGAAAAGCGCACGCGTTGCTCGTCGTCGGTCACGGCGCGGGCGGTGACATCGAGGCGCCGGATCTCTTGGCACTGCGTGACGCTGCCATCGCGCGCGGGATCGCCGTGGCTCGGGTGCGCCAGCCGTATCGAGTGGCGGGTCGGCGCGCTCCGGCGCCCGCCGTCCAACTCGACGCTGCCTGGGTCGGTGTGGTCGCCGCATTTGCTGACTCGGCAGGCCCGTTCGAACCGTACCGGCGGCGGCTTCGCGGTCGGCCGTTGATCGTCGCCGGTCGCAGCAGTGGCGCCCGGGTGGCCTGTCGAACGGCGCAGGCGTGCGGCGCGGCAGGGATCGTCGCGCTCGCGTTTCCGCTGCGGCCTCCGGGTCGGCCCGATCGGAGCCGCGCCGACGAACTCGCCGTTTCGGTGCCGCTGCTGGTTGTGCAGGGCAGTCGTGACGCGTTCGGACGCCCGGCCGAGTTCCCGTCGTCCGTGACCGTTATTGAAGCGGTGGGCGCCGATCATTCGCTGAAGGCGCCCGGATTTCGCGCCGTCGTGGGTGAGATCGCCGACTGGATCGTGCAGGCGACCGACAGGGAATCGGGGCCGGTGGCGGGGCGTTATCCCAGCTGACGCTCCGCTATCCCAGCCGACGCTTATCCCAGCCGACGCTCGGAGAGTCGCCCCACAGAGTCGACCACGGCGAGCCGACTCGTTCAACGCACCGACCCAGAGGTGGCGATGTCCTCGTGATGACTGTCCGGCCGACGCGATCCCCGCTCGACTGGCCCGAGTGGCAGGTGGTCGACAGCTCGGCCGCGAGCGGCCCGGTTGCCCAGGTTGTGCGGGTTGCCCAGGTTGCCCGCGGGGAGACCGGGACTGTCGGACCTATAGTCTCCGCGAGGGAAACATCCGTGGAGTCGCCGTCACAAGGAGCGCAATCTTTGGCTGCAGTCGAGGAGTCGACCGAGGAACGCAGCGCGCGGTTCGAGCGCGACGCCCTGCCGTTCCTTGATCAGCTGTATTCGGCTGCGTTGCGTATGACGCGTAACCCTTCCGACGCCGAAGATCTTGTTCAAGAGACCTTCGTGAAAGCGTTCGCCGCCTACCACCAGTTCGAGCAGGGCACGAACCTCAAGGCCTGGCTGTACCGCATCCTCACCAACACGTTCATCAACACCTACCGCAAGAAGCAGCGGCAGCCCAAGCAAACCGGTGGCGACGAACTCGAAGACTGGCAGCTCGCGCGGGCTGCCGAACACACGTCGTCCGGCCTACGATCTGCCGAGACCGAAGCGCTCGACCACCTGCCAGATTCCGACATCAAAGAAGCCTTACAAGCCCTTCCCGAAGAATTTCGGATCGCGGTCTATCTTGCCGACGTCGAAGGCTTCGCCTACAAAGAGATTGCCGACATTATGGGCACGCCGATCGGCACCGTGATGTCTCGTTTGCATCGCGGACGACGGGCGCTGCGGGGTGCGCTTGAGGAGTACGCCCTTGATCGGGGTGTGGTTCGGGCGCAAGGTGTTGCCGAGGCTGATCTCGAAGGTGGTGCGGAGCAATGAGTTGCGGCAAACCGCACGAGACGCCGTGTTCTGAGGTCTTGGAGCAGGTCTACGGCTACCTCGACGGTGAGATCGGTGCCGACGACTGCGACAAGATCCGGCATCACCTCGACGAGTGTTCGCCGTGCCTGCAGCAATACGGCCTCGACAAAGCAGTGAAAGCGTTGGTCGCCCGCAGTTGTGGTTGCGATCTCGCTCCAGACGAGCTGCGAATCAAGGTGCTCGCGCGGATTCGTGAGGTGCGGGTCGAGATCTCACAACTCGAATACCGCCCCGACTGATCCGAGCTGTTTGCCGGCCGCCGGCCAGTCGGCGCTCAGCCCTTGCTCTTGGCCGGAACGTGTTGGGCGTTGGCCGTCAGCCAGCAAGTCTGCGATTGAGTGCGTCGAGCACGGCGCGCGCCACCGCGTCGGCTTCGTCGCCGCGCACCAACGCTGATCCGGTCAGCACGAGCTCCCCGACTCGAGGCACCGCAACCTGAATGATGCACGCGGCCATCTGACGCGAGCCCATCGAAGTGACGGTGGCGACTTCGATTTCGGCCGGCAGGCCTAGCAATTCGCCCACGGCGTCGAGGGTTGCGCGGGCGACGAGGGTATGCCGGTGGCTCATACTCGACGGCCCGATCGAACGGCCTTCGTAGGAGTCGCCGTCGGCAGTCACGACGACAG
>JBOGEK010000225.1:0-2841 GCA_050743645.1 Acidothermaceae bacterium | reverse complement strand
GGACAGGCCCACCTCGACGACGAGCGCCACTGCGGCGCACGCGACGACGGCCGGCCACTCACGAAGAGGCACGCCGAACAGCCTAAGTACTCGCTCGTTCATCCGGCGGCGTCCGAGGCGGCGGGCGCGGCCGGCTGGCTGGCCAACCAGGCGGAATGCAGGAGCGCGAAGGTCAACCCTGAGGGCGTATCGGACAACCATTCGCGGCGGAGCGCCTCGGGATCGACGAGGGCGTCATCCAGCCCGCCGCCGTCCCACGTGTTGGCGAACTCGCGAAGGCTCTCACCGGTGTAAACCGCATTGAACGAAACCTTGCTTACGCGCGTCGTCGCCACCACAGGCAACACCTCGCCGAACAGCCGCCCCATGAGTTCGTTGCGGCTGCTGAATCCCCACCGGCCGCCCAGTCGCGCAATCGCGTCGACGAATGCGCCATCAAGGAGTGGCTCGAGCCAGCTGACCCCGCTTTCCAGTGCGATGACCTTCATCGTGTTCGAGCTCACACGTACCGGATTGCGCCGAAGAAGCCAACGCGCCCCGGCGTCCCAAGCCAGCGGTTCGCTTGCATAGTCGGCCGCCACCGTGCGCATGATGCGGCGTCTCTCTTCGGGTCGCACCCAGGGTTGCGCAACATCGGCGATGAAACGGCCGGCCAGCCGCGACGTGCGTGCGGGACGCGGGGCGAGGCCCTCGGCGATCGACACCAGTCGGGCGCGGCTCGGCCACTCGCGGCGCCGAACCGTTTTCACCAGCGGCGTGATCCGGCGGGCGCCGAAGACCTCGTCGCCGCCTTCGCCGGTGAGTAACGTGCCGCCCGCTGCCTGCTCAAACAACGTGAAAGTGGTGTGCGCCGTCGCCGGCCAAACGACACCTCGGCGGCGCACGCTTTCTCGCACGCCGTCGCCCAACATGTCGTGCTCGTTTCGGATATCGAGTCGGACCCATTCGCGGATTCCGACATGGTCGATGACCGCCTGCTGCCACGCGGATTCGTCAGTGCTTGGCACGTCAGGAAAGCGTTCAGTGATCGCGATCGGCTCGGGCAAGCCTTCCCTGCGGGCTAGCCGAGCGGCGACCGCCAAGATCGCCGAGGAGTCGCGGCCACCCGAGAAAGCAACGAAGCACTGCCCCCGGAGCAGAGCCGGGAGAATGGCCGCCTCCATCGCGGCGACAGGGCCCGGCACAAGCGGCACTGGCCGCGCCGTAGGCGCTGGCCGCGCTGTCGGCGCTGGGCGCGCTGTCGGCGCTGGGCGCGCTGTCGGCGTTTTCAACGGAGGCGTGCCAGGTACGGCGAGCCCGGTGACCCAGCCCATCGCGAGTTCGTCCCTTGAGAGCCGGTAGTACGGATCTGGCACCTGACGGACTCCTCAGGGACGAATCAGCGATCGCAGGCAACGTCGCAGGCAATTGACAAGTCTGCCGGTCCAGCGATCGACGCGCTGCGGAATCGACGAGCCGGCGGTCTGAGCGATCACCTCGACGTGCGCACATCTCCACCGGCAACGCTAGGGGCAGAACAAAACCGGGGTCGCCGACCAGCGGCGGCCCCGGTTCGGTTTACGCGCTCAGGATCCGAAGATCGGGATGATGCAGTTCCACTTGTCTTGGCCGTTGCTCAAGAACTGGGACTGCGTCAACTCCTTCACGGAGCCGACTTCTTTGATGGACGGACTGATGTACGCCTGCATGTTGGTTACCCCCCTCTCGGGCTGCTGGACCAGCCCAGGCTAGCGGTGACACCGGGCAGCGCCAACCGAACTTGAGCAACCGAACGGATGAATTTCTGCTGCGCAGAACGGGCAATTGCCGCGATCGGTGGCATGTCACGCGAGTCGGTGGAGGACGCCGACGATTCTCAGACCGCGAGAAGTCCCTTTGCGGCAAGGGCTCCCACGAAGTCATCGACATCAGTTTCGGCGCGTTCGTCGGAGATGCCGTACGTGGCAGTGAGAGCCTCGATGAGTTCGGCCCGGTCGCGCTCCTCGACGAGAAGGTGCAACAGCGTGGTGCCAGTCGAATTAACGGTCAGATACTTCGAGCCGGCAAGGTCGAGCAGGACGGTCTCGCCGTCAATCTCCCGCCAGGTCAAGTTGTCGCTGCGAAGACGCACGCGGCTTTCCTCTCGTCACTGCGGGTTCAGACCGCTCCCAGGCTGCGCAAATTCTAGCGGGGTGCGCGAATCGGAACGGGCGGTTCAGGCGAAACGGCCCTGCCGCTGCGGCTATCGCTCGACGGTGCCGTTGTCACCGGCGCGTTCACCTTCAGCGAGTTCGCCGTGTGCGAGTTCATCGTGTGCGAGTTCATCGTGAGCGAGTTCGTCGTGTGCGAGTTCATCGGCGGCAGCGTCTTCGCGCGCGGCGCGCGCCACGCTACGTTCGCGCCGCCGCTTGCTCGCCGTCGCTAGCTGGACCGACATCGCCTCACGCTGCGGCCGCAATAATGCATAGCTGGCGAGCCCGGAAATCAACAGCGCAAGAGCGACGAGCAGCACGCCGCGCACCCGCACCAGCCAGAGCAAGCCCAGCGCCACAACGAAAATCGCCAGCCGCAGCGTGCTGTAGCGCAGCATCGCGTGCGAGGCCCGCGCCTCCGTGATGGGGTCAACCGGGTCAACGGAGTCTGTCGGAGTTTGTTGGTCGTTCATCGTCTGGCTCATGCGGGCATCGGCTGGGGCAGGTCGCGGCGAGTGCGGTCAGGCCCGTCGAAAACCCTGATGATGTTGTATTTGGTGTCGCGTTCGACGGGCGTGAAGCCGGCGTCCCTAATGATCTCGAGCAGGTCGTCGCGATGCATCGTGTCGGGGGTGCCGTAGTGATCGGCGTCGTGGGTGATCTTGTATTC
>JBOGEK010000224.1:0-4940 GCA_050743645.1 Acidothermaceae bacterium | reverse complement strand
CGGTAAGAGCGTGGCGAACTGCCACTCATCGTCCGGTCCCCCCGTAAACGGTGGCCACGTCGTCGCGCGCATCGAGCTCGAACGCACTGTGCAGTGCGGCGACCGCCATGGGCAGTTCGTCCTCGCGGACGACGACGGAGATGCGAATCTGCGACGTTGAGATCATCTCGACGTTGATCCCGGCGTCCGCCAATGCGGTGAGAAAGCGTGCCGTCACACCAGGGTGCGTCCGCATGCCCGCGCCTACCAATGACACCTTGCCGATCTGGTCGTCGGACTGCAGTGACTCGAACCCGATCTGTCCTTGCGCGCGCGACAGCGCCGCAACTGCTGTCGCGAGGTCGGTGCTGGGCAGGGTGAACGTGATGTCCGTGAGTCCGGTCGCGACCGACGACACGTTCTGCACGATCATGTCGATGTTCACACCGGCGTCGGCGACCGCGGTGAAAATCTGCGCCGCCTCACCGGGCTTGTCCGGCACCCCAACCACCGTGACCTTCGCTTCGCCACGCTCGTGCGCGACGCCGGAGATGATCGGGGCTTCCATCTGTTCCTCCGCAGAGATATCGACGATCCAGGTACCCGGCTTCGTCGAGAACGACGACCGCACGTGGATCGGGAGTGAAAACCGGCGCGCGTATTCGACGCACCGCAAGTGCAAGATCTTCGCGCCGGACGACGCCATCTCGAGCATCTCGTCGTACGAAAGCTTGGGGATCTGCCGGGCCGTCGACACGATGCGCGGATCAGCGGTGAACACGCCATCGACGTCGGTGTAGATCTCGCAAACTTCCGCGCCGAGCGCGGCAGCCAGCGCGACCGCAGTCGTGTCTGACCCCCCGCGGCCGAGCGTGGTGATGTCTTTGGTGTCCTGCGAGACGCCCTGAAATCCAGCAACGATCGTGATGTGGCCCTTGTCGAGCGCCTCACGAATGCGGCCGGGCGTGACGTCGATGATCTGGGCCTTGCCATGCCTGGAGTCGGTGATCACGCCGGCCTGGCTGCCGGTGAACGAGCGCGCATCCATTCCAAGGTTCGCGATCGCCATCGCGAGCAACGCCATCGAAATGCGCTCGCCCGAGGTCAGCAAGATGTCGAGCTCGCGTGCAGGCGGTAGTGGCGACACCTGGGCGGCGAGATCCATCAGCTCGTCGGTGGTGTCGCCCATGGCGGACACGACGACGCAAACGTCGTGGCCCTCCTTGCGGGTGGCGACGATGCGCTGGGCGACCTTTTTGATGCGCTCAGCGTCAGCGACGGACGAGCCACCATATTTTTGGACGACGAGGCCCACGGGCGAACACTCCTCGGAGGGGAAGACCGCGGGCAAGTCTACCGGGGCCCGTTAGGTTGGCTTCCGTGCGTTTATCCCCGCGGCTCGCAGCCGCCGTCGCTGCCTGTTGCGCGCTCACGTCGGCGGCTTGCACGTCCCAACACCCAGGCGGCTCGTCGCCGTCCGATTCGGGCCTGACGGCACTACAGCAGCTGCGCGAGCAGGCACAAAAGGCGAGCAACAGCTCGTTCACCGCGAGCTATCTCGCGCAGGGTGGCAGCCCGGAACGCACCGACACCGTGCACGTCTACCGCACGCCTTCGGCGGCACGGATCGATGTCGAGGAGGCGGGCACCACGGTCCGCATCGTGGCCGACAAGAACGGCACCTACTCGTGCAAGCTGGCGCCGGGTACGGCGCCGCTCTGCGTCACGCTGGCAGCTGCAGGCCAGCAGCTGTCGTCGTCGCTGGCGGCTCAGTTACAGCTCGCACTGCTGTTCACGACGGCACCGAGCCAGCTCGCACACGCGAACGGATACGACGTGCAGGCAGCCGCCGCGCAGACTCCGACCAGTGCCAGTGCCAGTGCCAGTGCCAGTGCCAGTGCCGGTGCCGGTGTCAGTGCCAGTGCCGGTGCCGGTCGCAGTGCGGGCGCCAGCCCCGATGCGAGTGCGAGCGCCCTGCCAGCGGCGACCTGCTTCGCGATCGTGAAAGTGCCGCCCGACTCCGACGTCGCACCCGGCACCTACTGCTTCGCGGACGGCCTCTTGGTCTCCGCCCGCTACCGCACCGGCTCGCTGCAGCTGACCTCGATCGGACGCAGCCCGTCCGACAGTGATTTCTCCCTGCCCGCCTCCCCCGTGCCACTGCCGAGCGGGAGCGCCGCGCCTACTCCGAGCTGACGTCGAGTCGGTCGTGCGCGACGACCGATTGCAGTGCCCGCAAGGCTGCGCTCGCGTGGGTGCCCCAATGCGATACGTAGGAGAACTGCCACCACCAAAGGGCTTCGATGGCCCGCCCGGCCTTGAAGTGCTGCAGGCCGTGCAACAGGTCGCCGACCACGCCGGAAAGGTCGTCCGAAAGCAAGAACCGGACGGCGGACGGCGGGTTCTCGTATGGGTCGAACAACTCGATGTAGGCGTCGATCGGGCCGAGGATGGCCGCCAGCCGCTCGCGCAACTCGTCAATGTCGGGGTCAGGGCCGGCGTCTGGCTCGAAGCGCTCGGTAGGCACGATGTCGCCGATCGCGCCAAGGCGGCCGCCCGCAAGAAGCAGCTGCGACACCTCGAGCAGTAGCAACGCGACCGCGCCACCGGGCTCATCGCCACGCGCGATCTCGCGGACAGCGATCACGAAACTCTCGACCTGGTCGGCGATCTCGGCCGCGAAATCGGCAAGATCGTCGGAATGCCCTTCGACTACGAGTTCAGACATCGAGTTGCCTTCTCCCCTCGAACGCTCTGCCGAGCGTGACTTCGTCGGCGTATTCAAGGTCGCCACCGACCGGCAACCCACTCGCGAGCCTGGTTACCCGCAATCCCATCGGCTTGACCAACCGCGCGAGATAGGTGGCAGTCGCTTCGCCTTCGAGGTTTGGATCGGTTGCGAGGATCAACTCGTTCACCGTTCCGTCAGCGAGCCTAGTCATCAGCTCCCGCACCCGCAGGTCGTCGGGCCCGACGCCCTCGATCGGACTGATCGCTCCGCCCAAAACGTGGTACCGCCCGCGGAACTCGCGGGTCTTCTCGATCGCCACGACGTCCTTCGGTTCTTCGACCACGCAGATCACGTTCGGATCGCGGCGCGGATCGCGGCAGATGCGGCACTCGTCGTCCTCGGCAACGTTTCCGCAGATGCTGCAGAACCGGACTTTCTCCTTTACCTCAAGCAAAACCTGAGCGAGCCGGCGGACGTCGGCTGCGTCGGCTGCGAGCAGGTGAAAGGCAATTCGTTGCGCGCTTTTCGGACCGACGTTCGGCAGCCTGCCGAGCTCGTCGATCAGATCTTGGACGACGCCTTCGTACACGTGGTTCGCGGCTGCCTTTGGTCGATGCGGTCTTTTAGAAGCCGAGCCCAGGCAGCCCCGGAAGGCCGCCACCCATGCCACCGAGACCTTGGGTAAGCGGGCCCATCTTCTGCTGCTGCAGTTCGGAGGCGTTGCCGGTGGCGTCGCGCACGGCGGCCACCACCAGGTCGGCGAGCGTCTCGGTGTCGTCTGGGTCGACGGCCTTGGGGTCGATCGTGAGGGAAAGCAGTTCGCCGCTGCCTGTCACGGTTGCGGTCACCAGACCGCCGCCCGCGCTGCCCTCGACTCTCGCGTCGGCCAACTCGGCCTGCGCCTCCATCAGCTGCTGCTGCATCTTCTGCGCTTGCTTGAGAATCTGCTGCATATTGGGCTGCGGGCCGGGCGCCATCGACGTCCTCCTTGCTCGTGGTCACCGGTGCGCGTGACCGGAAACATGAGCCTACGACGCGGCTCCGTCATGCAGCGTCTAGCGTGCCCGCTGTCGACCGCGTGTCACGATGGCCACCATGCAGCTCTCTCGCCGCAGCGGGCTGGTGACGCTGGTGGCGCTCGCCGTCGTCGTCACCGCCTGCTCCAGCCCCCACGACAAAACCGCCGCAGCACCCGGGCGCGCATCGGCGACTGTGTCGACAGGTGCGGCCTCGACTTCGCCGGCCGGGTCGTCGCCATCGATCGCTTCACCGGACGCCGCCACCTTCTCCGGCCCGGCGCCGTCGTCGAGCGCGCCGTCGACGGCATCACCGGTTCGTCCGGCTCAAGCGATCGCGACGACGAGCCCGGTCACGACCCAGCATGCGACGGCACGGCCGACGCCGTCCGCTTCAGCGAAGCCGCCACTGCCACCAACTTTGCCACCAACACGGCCAGCGATACCGCCACCGACGCCGACCGCCAAGCCAACGGTCATCGCGGGTTCCGGCTCGCTTGCTGGCAAGGTGATCGTGCTTGACCCGGGTCACAACCTGAACAACAGTTCGTCGATCAACCAGCCGATTAACGCGGGGAACGGCGTCACCAAGGCATGCGACACGGTGGGCACGTCGACGAACGGCGGATATCCCGAACACGCCTTCACCTGGGACGTCGCCAATCGCGCAGCCGCACTACTTCGCGCCGAGGGCGCCACCGTCATTTTGACCCGGTCGTCTGACGCCGGGATCGGGCCATGCGTTCCGGCGCGAGCGCAAATCGGCAACGACGCGCATGCCGATGCCTTCATCGCTATTCATGCGGACGGCGGACCGTCGTCGGGTCATGGCTTTTTCGTCATGCAACCGCCGCCGAATAATCCGAACGTAAATCCCGGAGGCGCGGCGCAGTCACGCGTGCTGGCAAAGGCGATGCACGACGTTTTTCACGCAACCACGGGGATTCCGTACTCGAGCTACATCACCAACGGCTACTATCCCGACTCAACGACGACGGGCACGATCAACCTTTCGCATGGCCCGGTCATCACGATCGAATGTCTCGACATGCGCAACGCATCGGACGCTGCCATCGCGACGAATGCAGCGTGGCGGCAAAAGATTGCGGCCGGAATCGCGGCCGGCCTCACTGCCTTTCTCAGCTCCTAGCGGTTACGGCGTGTCGTAGAAAATGTACGGATTCAAAATCTCGCGACCCAACAAACTCGACCGT
>JBOGEK010000223.1:0-7146 GCA_050743645.1 Acidothermaceae bacterium | reverse complement strand
GGCCGTTATCGGACGGCACCCTCGGTACCACCGCGCTACCGATGAGATCAGTCGTTGCGCGCATGTGGTTGCCTCGGGTAGCACGAGCAAGACGATGCCACCGGCAAGCCATCCACCGAAGACGTCTGTGACCCAGTGGGTGTCGAGGAATACCGTGCCGAGGCCGATGGTGGTCGCGCCGGATCCGGCCAGTGTGATGGCGAGTCGGCGATGCTCGCAGGCCAGGACCGCGAGGACACCGAAAACGACGACAGCGTTCGAGGTGTGGCCCGACGGGAAGATGTCGCCACCATCGAAAACGGCTCTGGGGTGCGTCGTTAACAGCGGTCCGAGGCGACCGATCGCAAGCTTCACTGCGCCGACGCTCACATTAAGCAACAGCAACGCGGTGCCGAGCATGACTATCGGCCGGCTTGAACGCGCCCGCCACGCCCGCCAAAGCAGGTATGCGGCGGCAACAGCGGCCGATGGCCCGCGCTGGGCGGTCACTTCGTAGCGCAAAACCCACGGCTCGAGGTCGGGCCAATGCCGCGCCAGATCCATCGCCGCAGCACGACGATCCAACCCGTCCAGCGCTGAGCCGACCACCACCGCGATCGTCAGCCCAACGTATGCGCCGGCGAGCACGGCCAAAACTCGCCAACGCCATCGCGACAGAGCAGCTGCCGGCAAACGCAGGACGCCGGACCTTGCCGGTGATGAATCGAGCACGGCTCAACCCTAGGGACAGCCGCTGAACGGTCCCTGAGAATCCCATGAGCACTTCGTGCGCCCGAGGTGATCGCTTTGAGGTGGATGAAGAACCTAGATGTCGTGGTCGGTCATGCTCCCGATCTTGCCGGTGTTGGTGCGCTGGCTGGCCGCCGGTGTGCAGACTCGGCATGATCTCAGCACTGGGCCAGTAGAGACCACGATCCGACATCGAACCGAACGGCTGCCTCGGGCTTACGAAGCCGGGAAAAGCCTTATGCCATAGGCATTTTCGCCCGACCAAGTGCCCTCGGGCAGATTCGAACTGCCGGCACACGGTTTAGGAATCTGTTTCGACCTCGTCCGCCGCGATCCGTCCGAGTGCATAACCGCAGGTCAGAGGCCATGCAGGCGTTCACCAAGGGTTGAGGAAATCCGCGCTCGTGCCCTCCGAACGGGCACGCGGCGGGCACGTTGATCTAGGTAGCGGGACAACCGGAAGACGTCAGCGACAGGCCCCGTGGCAGTCGCCGGCCAGAGCGGCGCACGCCGTGCGGTGGTGATTCCGTACGGATTCACGTACGGTGCTGGTATGGCAGAGGTCGTGACGACGGGCGAGGCCCGGGATGCCCTGCATCAGATCGCTAAGCGCTTCGACGAGGGCGCGGGCGAACCGGTGTACTTCGGCTCACACCGCCGCGCCCAGGGCGTCATCGTGCCCGTCGACGTATGGGAGAAGCTACTCGAGGCCGCCGAGGACGACCTCGACCTCGATCTCGCACGAGAACGTCTCGTCGGTGGTCGTGCACGGCGCTTGACCCGCGCCGAGCTGGACGAGGCATTTCATCATGCGGCCGACGCCGCACGACGACCCGCTTGACGCGCCCGCGTTACACGCTGACCAGCGGCCCGGAAGTCATTGACGATGTCGCAGCACTGGTCGCGTATGGTCCCGAGGTCGTCGCGGCCGCGAACGCGATCGTCGATGACCTCGCCCACGGGCGAGTCACCGGTAAGCAGCTCGGAGATCGCCACGTCAGTGGTGACCTGACCGGCCTGGCGCGCGTGAAGTTCGACGTCGAAGACCGATGGCCGCAACGGTTCCGGCTCGTCTACCGGCAGGTCGACGCTGACACTCGCGACATCGTGGCCATCGGCGTGCGGGACGAGCACGCCATCTACCTCGCGGCCGTAAGGCGGGTCATCGGATGACTGGCTCTGGTGCTGCAAGGTACTGTCGCCCAACGCACTCACATTCTCTGCCGCATTGGCCAAACCGCGTGGTGCGGTTTGCCCTTTGGCCGACCAGCTCGACTCAGGCCCATTTATCTGCCGGATCTCGCACGAAGCTCCATGACGTGCCGCCGAAATGCATTTCCGCAGGTCAAGACACGTCCGCGACAATGGCGGATCATCGCGGATTCCTATGAATTGAAACGCGTTGCTGTCAGCGTTGCTGTCAAGCCGAGGTCATCTTGGGTGCCAGTCGAGAGAGTGGAGTACGAGCCGAGCACACCGGCCGATCGCACGCCGCATGATTTGACGCAGCAGGTTTTGTCTGACATTATTCCAGGCGTGGAGATCCGGTTCACCCAAGCCGCACGCAGACACCGGATCGGTCGTACCTCCGCACGACGCGTCATGGCTGAGTAACACCAATCGGAATGACAACCGATCAAGGCAATCCCGGTTGGCTCTACGTCGGCCGAGATGAACGAGACCGCGAACTGGAGATCGTCGCCGTCGAGATCAAAGGCGACGAGAACAGCCCACCGGTACTCCTCGTCATCCACGTCATGCCGACTCATCTTCGAGGAAGTGATCCACATGCCTAAGCGCACGCCACCCCGCGTCACCGCCGATAACCCCATCGGCCCGGACGTTGACCTCGACCGCGAAGACATCCGACTCGCCGACGGCACCCGGCTCACGAACAAGCTCGCCGACGAGATTGCCGGACGGGTTCGTCGCGCGCCCGGCCGACCGTCGCTGACCGGCGAAGCAGCGACCTCACCGCAGATTGCCTTTCGGGTGGACCCGGCCGTTCGCGCCCGCGCTGCAGAGGTCGCGGCCCGAGAAGGCAAGACGGTCTCTCAACTCGCCCGCGAGGCATTGGAGGAGCGGGTCGCGGCATCTTGAAGACGGTCAACCAGAGGCACCACTCTCGACCGCACGATCGCCCGAGGAATCGCAAGGGGCCGACGGGCCGTTCCAGGGAGATCTACTACCGCCGTGGACTTCCACCATCAAGGCCAACCTGTTCTGGCGATTCGCCTACAACGTCGCCGCGCTGACGCTGGCCCGGGCTACTCAACCACTCATCGCCGACGCGGCGATGGCCTACGGCTGCGCGCTTCGTCGTCAGCAACTCCTTACGGCTAAGCAGATTCATCGCCCCTCTAGGCGGATTCGTATGGATGAGGAGTCGTAGCAGTCAGCCGCGCAACTGGCGCAGCCCAGGACAGGCGGGGCATGTTTCGCCGCAGCTCATGGTGATCACGACATCGGCGCCGGCGACCGTGTCGTAATCGAGCAACTTCGGCGTTTCGGCGTGCGACGAGGGTCCCGGCTCGGCGAGTACCTGAGCGACGACTGGGTTGATGGCATCGCCTGGGTCAGAGCCGGCCGACACTGCGATGACGCGCCCGCGCCATGATGTTCAGCTAGAACGCGCGCGGCGACCGAGCGGCCGGAGCTGTGAACGCAGGCGAATAAAGCGACGGGAGGCTCACCGGCTCTCCTCGGATTCGAACAAAGATCGCTTACCTGGCAGGGGTTTCCGTCGTCCGGCGTGGCCGTAGTGGCGTCGTGCCCAGAGTGTGACGTACGCCAAGGCGACGAGTGCCGGGACTTCGATCCGGTCCGACGACGCCTGCGAGCGCCTGGCCGGAGGTGACGCCGAAGACCCCGATCGCGACCCGATGCCGAGTTCGAAGTTGTTGCCGGCGGCGGTGAATCCGAGGGGTCGGCCCGCTTGTTCACACGATGAATGAGGTAGCGGGCGGCACCCGCAGCGCTTTTGATCATGCCGGTGGCAAGGGCGATCTGCTCTCCTTGCGTGGTGAAGTCACGCAGCTTCGCGGGAACCACGCCGCTGTTGCTTTTCCCGGGCCGTAAGCTGCCACCGTCCTAGGTCCAGGCGGTGTCTAGTTCCATGCCATCGCCCGCCGTAGTACACCGACAGCACCGGTCTGATCTACCTGCAGGCCGCAGCATCGGTGAATCGACTGACTATGACGGCTCGGGCAAACATCGAAGTGACTGATTCGCCATGTCGGACTCCGGTTGCCGAGGATGATCGCGGTGCCGTCGCCGCCAGGCGCCACCGTTTGCCGATCGGCACCTATCCTGCGGGGTAGTCGCCTTGATCCAGCATCGTCCATCGGGCCGTTGATCGTACGGTGCCACCGCGCGGGCTCCACAGTGCGTGTAGATGGCCACGCCTCCGGCCCGGGCGTTGAGTGGTCGCTCGTCGCGAACCGGCGGGTCGCTCCTGGCGGGGCGTGCCAGCGCGCCGTGGCGAAGGTCGCTCCATACAGAGCAGCTGGGACAGAAAGTCGCCCAGCGGGTGCAACCCGGTATCCAACTCACACGTGGGAGAAGTGACCGACCATCGGGGAACGAGTTAGTGGAGAGGCACAAGGTGGACGACGAGTCGAGAGACGACTTCGCCGAGTTCTACCAGGCGGAGCTGCCGCGCCTCGTTGCACAGCTTTACGGTCTGATTGGCGACCGCAGTGAAGCCGAGGAGGCAGCCCAGGAAGCGTTCATTCGGGCGTGGACGCACTGGCAGCGAGTGTCACAATATGACGATCCGCGGGCGTGGACCCTGACCGTTGCCCACCGCATCGCCGTGAGCCGTTGGCGCAGGAGCCAAGTGGCGCGACGCTTCATGCGGCGTCAGAGCGTCGAGCCGATCGAAGGGCCCGGGCCACAGTCCGTCGCCTTAGCTGAGGCGCTACGTCAGCTAACCGCCGTCCAGCGGCGGGCGATCGTTCTCCACCACCTGGCCGATCGATCAGTCGCAGAAATCGCTGCGCTTGACAACGAACCCGAAGGCACCGTGAAAGCACGCCTGGCGCGGGGCCGAACCGCTCTGGCCGCGATCTTGGCTGACAGCACCGACGATGCGATCGACACGCCGCCGCCGGCGCCTGCCCGCAGAAAAGGAAGGCCCTCATGAATAACAACCTCGACGAGGTGTTCCAGAGCCTCCGACAAGACATCGCAGCGACGGTTCGGCCGCTAGCTCTGGCGGAAATAGCACGCCGCGCCCACCGCCGCCGGGCACAGCACGTGCTCGTGAGCGCGAGTTCGGCTATCGCCGTCATCGGCATCGGCGTGGGAACGTGGGCCGCTCAAGCCGACAGGTCGCCATCCCGCGTCGTTGTCCCCGTCGCGTCGCCACCAGCGTCTGCGTCCGCGTCGGCGCCCGCCAGTGGAGCGCCACAAACCTCAACGTCGGCATCGTCGCAGGCACTGGGACCAGTCGGTTCGACGCCGACGACCACCACGGAAACCATCAACGGCGCCATGGGCTACCTGCAGAGCCGGACGAACGTGCCCCTCCGTGCGCCGACGGCTGTATCAGACACATGGGGCAAAGGAGGCCTGCTGTCGGCAACTGCTCGGGCGACTGAGTCGACGTACGAAGTCGACCTGTACCGGTGCGCTCCACCGCTGCCGTTGAATGACCCCGGAGTGGGCAACCTGGGCTGTGGCGGCAATGCCCAGTTCTACGGCTTCTTCAGCGGCCGGACCGAGGCATCAGCGGCCGCCGCACAAGCCGCCCTACCCAGCGTCGTGCAAGCCGCTCCAACCGCTGTTACCTGCTCGGCGAATGACGCCACACCGGCGAGCACATCGGTTGCCTTGAGCGCGAGCATCACAGCTACTGCGCTCAGTTGTCCAGGCTCATCCAATCCTGTCGCGGTGAAGTGGACGCAGCAGGGCTGGAGCATGATCGACAACTTCGGCCCCGGTGGCGTACAAGACTGGCAGCTGGCCGCCCGCAATCTCGCCAACCACGTCGCGGCTCATCCGCTGCCCGCGGGTCCTGGGCTATTCGAAGTACTGCTCGCCGGCGATGGCAACCACGCCGAACTCGGGTGGACCGTTGGAACCACGATTTACCTCGTGTACAACGACCACTCCGAAATCGACGCGGCGGATCTCGCCGCGGCTATGACAGCGCACCATTAACACGGGCTTCCGAGGAATGGGGCGACAATGGTGCGGGCGAGCGGTACCCACGGCACGCTCGCCTGCATCATTGTCTACGACGGTTTGTCGGTTCGGTGCTCGCCGCTGCGTTCGCCCGACCGCGCTCGTGCCCGACGCGGAGTAGGGGCACTCGATGAGGTGGCTTGAGTCTCTTCACCGTTCGCCGCCGGCGTACCGGCGTCGTCGGACTCGAAGCCGGATTTGGTCTCAGCGTTGACGCTCGCGACGACCGCCAGTCCTTCCGGCCGGGACTGCGCTTCCTTTGTGCCGGTTTGCCAGCCATCGTCTGCGCCCGCAAGCGCTTCTTCCCGCGAGGCGAATCGCTGCTTTATAGGCAGCGCCGAGACATCTACGGCCGGTTCAACTACGGGTGGCGAGTATGAGGCGCTCGCCGCGAGGTCGCTCGTCGAGTCCATAGTCTCAACGCGGGACTGAGCCTCCTTGGTGCCGGTGCGCCACGCATTCTCGTCTGCCGCGAGGGCCTCCTCTTGGGTCCGAAATTTGCCTTTTACAGAAACGCGTTCTATGAGCGATGCCGACACCGCAACGAGCGTCGCCGCCTGACTTTCACATGGACACGGCATGGGGATCCTTTCTCTTACGCTTGGGCTCTGCCAATGAGGTCCGAGCCCGATCTTTACCACCGTTCGAATATTGTTCGGCATGAGCGCTTGTCGTTTATCAGGACGAACAGTGGTGCATTTCGAGCGCGAACCCGGCGATCTGTGATCTCACCAGCCCGCCTGGCTAGCGTCGAATGCTTGCGTATTTGCCTCGCTATAGCTTTGCGATCGGGTGGCTCCAGCGCAGTTCACGTAGCCGTAGTTGGGCGACGCCTCCCACGCACTGAAGCTGGCGAACGAGTCGCACTGAATACCGAGCCTGCTCGCAGAGTTGTTAATCGCCGTCACGGCGGGGCCACCGACGCAGATGACAACATAGGAGTAGTTCTGCGTCGTCTGCGCCGCGAAGTCGGAATCGCTTGTCACCATGGCTTGCCGGTATGGACTACCGTAAAGATTGACGTCTACTTGTAGTGAGCTTACGTAGTCAACGTTCTCCGTCGCGAGAAGCACGATCTGCTTCCCATTGCTATTCGAACCCAAGGGAGTTGTCCGCAGGCCGTATCCGACAGAGAAACTTGGGGGGTTGATGTTCGCACCTGGCCCGCATGGCGAGTTCGCGTATTTCATCTGGGTACCGCTGGGCGATGTCGGGTACAACGTCCCGGTG
>JBOGEK010000222.1:0-8518 GCA_050743645.1 Acidothermaceae bacterium | reverse complement strand
CGCCGTTCACGACGCAGTCTTCCCGCAACGTCCCTTCACGCACGAAGCCGACCTTCTCCAGGACGCGCGCAGATGCCACGTTGCGGGTATCGGTCTCGGCCTGCACTCGATTCAAATCGAGCGTGTCGAACGCCCACTGCAATAAAGCGCGCGCTGCCTCCGTCGCGTAGCCGTGGCCCCATGCCGCATCGTTGAGGCAGTAGCCCAGTGACGCGCTGCGGTAGTCCGGGTTTCAGTTGGCCAGACTGCACCAGCCGATAAGTGCGCCATCAGAAACACGATCAATGGCCAGCCGTGCCCCGGTGCCTTCCTCCGCCATCTGACGGCAAGTCGTGATGAAGTGCTCGGCGCGCGCAGGTTCGCTCCACGGCGGCGCGTCCCAATACCGCAGCACGTAGGCGCTGCTGTGCAGCGCGAAGAGGGCGTCCGCGTCGCCGGCGGTGAATGGACGCAGTCGTAGGCGATCGGTGTGCAGCGTCGGGGTGTGCAGTGGCATGCCTGCCATAGTGCCTCGTCGCGAGGGAATCTGGCTGGCGGATTCGTCCGGTGTACAAGCTAACTCGCTCTGCAAGATTCGCGACGTCAGCGCGCCAGCCCGACGACGTCCCAGTCGCGGGCGTGGCTTCGGTAGGCGACGGTCAGGCCCATGGATTCCGCGGCCCGGATCATGCCTTCGGGCGTGTGAACAAATGCACGGAAGGCGTTGCCGGTCAGCCGGCGATAGAGGTTCTCCGCACCAAATTGCAGTCGGTTGACGACATTGGCGGCGGGATAGCTGTAGACCAGCGCCTTGCGCGCGTGATCGGCCGCCACCGACAACAACCTGACGTAGTCGGGATAGCAGCAAACGACGCGGTGCAGCACGACGACGTCCGCCGGTTCAACCTCGTCCGGTGCCTGGGCGATATCGAGAAAACGGCGGGTAACCTGGTCGGTCATCCCGGACTCGTCGAGCAAATGCTTCGCCTCGACCTCGTAGTTCTGCGAGATCTCCAGGTTGGTGACATGCGCGGCGCCGCGACGCAGCAACTCGATCTGGATCTGTCCAACGCCGCCGCCGATCTCCAAGACGGTTGCGCCCTCGATCCCTTGCGAACTGGCGAACTCGACGATGCCGCTTGCCGCCGCCGTCAAGCCCCGGCGGTGGTAGCGCTTCGACTGACGACGAGCGAAACGGCCAGAGAACACCGACTGGTAGTCGTCATGGTCACAGCAGTCCGACATAGCAGCAGTATTCACCGTCATGGCTACGTGGGCACCGAAATCGCGTGCGCTTAACGGCGCGGCCGCCACCTGGCTGCCACTGTAAGGATTCATTGGGTACGCTGCGTTTGCTGGGGTTGCGACGTCAAAAGCCACGCTCCGATTTCGGTGCCGACTGCTCGCAGCAGGTCCGCGGCGTCTCGCATCGCGACCCCAGCTTCGGCGACTCGGTCGAGTAATGCCCACGCGCGAGCCACGCCCAGCGACCGCAGCGTCGGTTCGCTTAGCGTAATTCGCCCGGCGACCACGGCAATCGCCGCACCCGCAGCCAACGCTTCGGCGATAACGGCGGCTGGACCCTTGCCGCGTAACGTTTGTTCGTCGAAACTTCCTTCGCCGGTCACCACAAGCGAAGCGCCGGCGATCCGACTCGGCAGTTGAAGCAGATCGTTCACGAAATCGGCCCCTGACACAATCTCCGCTCCGAGCACCGACGTAAGGGCAGCCGCCGCACCACCGGCCGCCCCCATGCCAGGCACCGATAAAACCAAGCGGGCGGTGGATTTCTCTAGCAATTCGCCGACGTGTGCCAGACCCTTCTCGACACCACCCGCCAGCGCAGCGGTGACGCCTTTCTGCGCACCAAAAACCGCAACCGCTCCGTGCGCGCCGAGCAGCGGGTTGTCGACGTCCGTCGCGATGCGAAACCGAACATCGCGCACCCGCCGATCGAGACCGCGAAGATCGATTTCTGCGATGCCACAATGAAAACGCGCGGACGGCGCCAACTCCGCCCCCGAAGCGTCCAGCAATCGCGCACCGAGCCCCACCAAAGCGCCCAGCCCGCCGTCGGTCGACGCGCTGCCACCGAGCCCGACCACGATGTCGGTGCAGCCGCAATCGAGTGCCGCCGATATCGCCCGGCCCAGGCCCACCGTGTGCGCATCGAGTGGCGCCAGAATCCCATCGGGCAAAAGCGTTATGCCGCACGTGTTTGCCAGTTCGACAATGCCAACACCGCCGCGAACCGCGATCAACGACGAAACCGGCTGCCCAGTAGGGCCAACGGTCTCGATCGGCACCCCGGTCATTCCCGAGGCAATCGCCGCATCGACCGTGCCGTCGCCACCGTCGGCAATCGGCACCACGTCGATCTCAACCACGGAGTTCACCGACCGAATACCGTCGCGTATCGCATTAGCCGCAGCAAGCGCCGTCAATGAGCCTTTGAATTTGTCGAGCGCCAACACGATGCGCGGGTTGTTTGTCATACCGGCAAGCAATATTCGCTGCTGCCGACACGCTGCACGAGCCCATCAGTCACCAGTGCATCAAGTGCACGCGACCGCTGATCCGCGTCGGGCCAGACCGAATCGAGCCGCGCACCCGGCACTGGCCCTCGCGCCGAACGCAAGACCGCAAGCAACCGGCCACGCACTTGCCGGTCAGTGCCCTCATAACCTTGCGACCTACCCGCGACCACGTTTGATGGCGCGCCCGCCGAATGCCACGCGCACATAGAAACGATCGGACACTCCGCACACTGCGGCGCCTGCGCGCGGCACACCAATGCACCGAGTTCCATCAACGCCACACTGAACCGAGCCGCGAGCTTTTCGTCGTCCGGCAAAAGAGAAACGGCGCGAGCGCGTTCGGCGACCGTCACCGAAGCTGAAGCCGGCAAAGCAAAGCCACCAACGACGCGCGCGAGCACTCGCCGCACGTTGGTGTCGAGCACCGCGTGCCGCTGCCCGAACGCGAACGTCGCCACTGCAGCCGCCGTGTAGTCGCCGATGCCCGGCAGCGCGCGAAGTTCGAGAAAGGACGACGGAACTCGCCCGCCGTGTCGATCGACGATTGCCACCGCCGCTGCGTGCAACCGCAGGGCGCGGCGCGGGTAGCCGAGGCGATCCCACGCGCGTACCGCCTCGCCGGGGGAGTCGCGAGCAAGGTCCGACGCCGTGGGCCACTTCGCCAGCCAGCGCTCGTACGCCGGTAAGACGCGCGCAACCGGGGTCTGCTGCAGCATGATCTCGCTGACCAGCACCGCCCACGGGCCGGCGCTCGGGCGCCGCCACGGCAGGTCGCGGGCGGCCCGGCCGTACCACGACGTAACGGCCTCGACCAGCGGGTCTACCGGGGCTCGATTCATCGCTGTCGATCCTGCCACGCCGACGGCGGGCCTGCCCCGGCACGCGCACCCCAATGCCCCGGCGTTTACCTCAAGAAACGGCCCTGTTGAGACGACAGGAAGAAGGCCAGCCACGGCGGCTCGCGCGTGGAGATTCGAGGGAGTGCGCCAGGTGACGGTCGCGCGAAACGCCTCCGCTGCCGCGACTCCGGACTCGCCCAAACCGGGCACTTCGGGCGCCTCGGCAACCTCGGGTGTGCCCGCGTCTGCAGCCGGCACCGAGACCGCGCTCGTCACCGTCGTCCTCGTCGATGATTCGGGCGTCGAGCGGCGCTTCATGCGGCAGGCGATCGGCTGCGAGCCCGGCTTCGACGTCGTGGGCGAGGCCCGTACCGGACGCGACGCGTTAGCCCTCGTCGAGCGGTTGCGCCCGTCAGCCGTCGTCCTCGATCTCGACCTGCCGGGCGTCAACGCGATCGAGATCATCGAACGAATCATGGCCAGCGTGCCGACGCCGATCCTGGTGTGTTCAGGCGAAGGGGACGGCGACCGGGCTGCCCAGGCGCTTGCCGCCGGGGCCGTCGACATCGTGGCGCGGCCCGCACCTGATGCCGACCGCTCGTTGTATGCCGACGCGTTGCGCCGCGGGGTTCGGGTCGCGGCCCGAGTGCGCGTCATCACCCATCCGCGCGGAAAGCTGAAGAGCCGCGGCCTGGTGCCCGTGGTTCCCGAACGCCTCGCCTCGCTCGGCGGGCGTCCGTTGCCGGTCGCCCAAGAAGGCACGCTCGACCTGATCGCCATCGGTGCCTCGACCGGCGGCCCGCAGGCGCTCGCACACGTACTCGGCGCGCTGCCGCACGACTTCGGTCCTGCGATCGTCGTCGTGCAGCACATGGCAGACGGCTTCGTCGACGGACTGGCCGGTTGGCTCGATGGATTGTGCGCGCTGCCAGTCGTTGTCGGGACGACGGGCTTGCGCCTCGCGCCCGGAACAGTGACCGTGGCACCGAGTGCGCGCAACCTGATCGTGCATCAGCACCTTCGCATCACGATCGAGAAGCCACCGCCCACCCAATTTCACGTGCCTGGCGTCGACGCCACTTTCGACAGCGTGGCAAGCAGTATCGGGCCGCGTTCGATCGGCGTCCTGCTTACCGGAATGGGTCGCGACGGCGCGCACGGCCTGAAGGCGATGCGCGACGCGGGCGCCATCACGATCGGCCAGGACGAAGAATCCAGTGCGGTCTGGGGAATGCCGGGTGCGGCGGCCGCAGCCGGCGCGGTGCAACGCACCTTGCCGCTCTCCGAGATCGCCCGCGCGCTCGTGGCAATCGTGCGCGGCGACCCGTTCGGCAGTGAGCGATGAAGGGCGCGATGTCCGACGAGGAGTTCGAGATCCTGCGACGGATCCTCGAAAAAGTTGCCGGCCTCGTACACGACACCACGCGCCGTGACTCGCTGAACTTCTCTGTGATGAGCCGGGTCGAGGCGACTGGCTCGCATTCGGTCGCTGCATACCTCGGATTGCTCGCCGGACCGAAAGGCAACGCGGAACGGCAACGATTGATCGACGCCGTCACGATTCAAGAGACCCATTTTTTCCGCAACCCGCCGCAGATTCGAGCGCTTCGCCAGCACGTGCTGCCCGAACTGATTCGCCGTTCGGTTGCGCAGGATCGGCCGTTGACCATCTGGAGCGCGGGCTGCTCGACCGGCGAAGAGCCTTACAGCGTGGCGATGTTGATCCGCGAATTGCTGCCGATGGCCACTCGCGACCACGTGCGAATTCTCGGCACCGACGTCTCGCACAGCGCGCTCGAACTCGCGGCGGCTGCGCAATATGGACCGCGTGCGGTGCAGATGGCAGAGCCGCTCGACCTCGCTCGCTGGTTCAACGGCACGGGCGAGAACTATGCCGTGCGCGACGACGTTCGCGAACTCGTCGAGCTTCGGCTGCACAATCTCGTGACCGAGGGCCCGCCGTTCGAAGCGGGCGAGGTTGACCTGCTGCTGTGCCGCAACGTGACCATTTACTTCAATCGCGCAACCACGAAAGCGTTGATGTCGCGGTTCCACAATGTGTTGTCGGACGGCGGATACTTGTTCCTCGGGCATTCCGAAACCTTGTGGCAGATGAATGACGCATTCACGCTGGTGCCGCTCGGAGATGCTTTCGTCTATCGGCGTGACGATCCGAAGCCGGTCCCGGAGCGTCGCGCGGTGCTGCCCGAACGGCGCACCGAAGAAGGTGACGCACCGATCCTGTTGCACGAACGTCGTGGTCGTCCGGATCGGCGCCGACGGGGCGAAAACGCAGGCGATGCGGCGGGTGCGGCCGGCGGTTCGGCGGTACCTGACGGTGGGCGCTCGATCGCGTTACCGCGGGGCACCGCACTGCCTGCGGGATGGCCCAACCCGCCGAAACCGGCGGCGAACCCGGCACCCGGGGGGAGTGGGGGGGCGGCGGGCGTGGCAGGCTCGGCGTCCGACCACGTCGTGAGTGCCCGGCTCGCGCTCGCGGCCGGGCGCTACGCCGATGCGGTGGTTGCGGCGGCGCGCGCGGTGCGAGCGGACGCGCTGCTGGTCGACCCGCATTTGGTGGCGGGCGAGGCCCTTGTGAATTTAGGTCGAGATGCCGATGCAGTGAGAGAACTGCGGCAGGCGGTCTATCTCCAGCCCGACTGCGCACCGGCGCATCTGCTCCTGGCCGGCGCGCTCGACCGGCTCGGTGAACCCGCTGCGGCGGGCCGTGCCTATCGCGCGGCCGCAGCCACCGTGGCCGATTTGCCGGTCGACCAGGTCGCCGTATTCTTCGGCGGGCGCGAGGCCGGTGAGTTAGTCGAGTTGTGCATCAGGTTGGCCATGCAAGCCGAAAGGGCGGCCCGCACCAAGGACATGAACCGGGGCTCGTCTCGAAACGCGAACCGGGGCAGTTCGGGTGCCTCCGGTGATCAGGCGGGCGGCCCGCAGAAGGGCACGAAGGGACGCGACAGGTGATCGGTTACATCACGTTCCGCCTCGCCGAGCGCGAGTTCGCCTGTCGGCTGGATGACGTCCGCGAGGTCGTTCGGCTGAACGGTCTCGAAGTGCTGCCCGGGATGACGCCACCGGTGAGCGGATTGCTCGAACTGCGCGGAAATCCCTTGCCGGTTATCGATTTGCGAGCCGGAGACGCGGACGCGCGTCGGGCGATGCGTGGCGACGTGCTGGTGCTCGCCGAGGGCGTTGAAGCGATCGGTGTTGTCGTCGACCAGGTCACTGCAGTGCATGACGAAGACGACTTGAAAGAGACCGGCGAAGAACGTGCGACCGGCCTACCGCACTACGTCGTAGACGTCTTGCGCCGGGCATCGCCAGGCCATCCCGCAGGGAGCCCCGTGCTACTCGTCGACCTGCGTCGATTGATGACGCTCAACGCCGCCTGATCGGCGCCTCGCTCCTGGGAGCGCTGCGCTACGGCCGTTTCTGCGTCGCGACACCGGGCATGTTCGCCCGGTGCACTGGTACGACGCATCGACTTACTGGGTCGCGCGCCTCGTGGTGCAGCGCGGTGTCGCTGCGCTCTACCTGATCGCATTTCTTAACGGCGTAGCACAGTTTCGGGCGCTGCTCGGATCGACCGGGTTGTTACCGGTACCGCGATTCCTTGCAGCGGTGACCTTTCGTCGTTCGCCCAGCCTGTTTCACTGGCGCTATTCCGACGGAATCGCGGCGGTGGTGTGCTGGATGGGCGCCCTCGTCAGTGGGCTGCTCGTAGCGGGAGTACCGCAACTCGGCGGTCCGTGGGCACCATTGACCGCATTCCTTTTCGTGTGGGTGCTGTACCTATCGATCGTCAACGTCGGCCAGATCTTCTACGCCTTCGGGTGGGAGTCGCTCCTGCTCGAAGCCGGTGCGCTCGTAGCCTTCCTCGGTTCGGACGACGTAGCGCCGCCCGTCACCGTCATCTGGCTTATTCGCTGGTTGGTGTTCAGGGTCGAGTTCGGCGCCGGGCTGATAAAGCTGCGCGGCGATCCGTGCTGGCGCGATTTGACGTGCCTGTACTACCACCACGAAACCCAGCCGATGCCCGGACCGCTTTCGTGGTTCTTCCATCGATTGCCCAAGCCGGTGCACAAAATCGAGGTGGGCGCCAACCACGTGGCGCAACTCGTCGTCCCGTTCATGCTGTTCTGCCCGCAGCCGGTGGCGTCGATCGGCGCTGCGATTATCGTGATAACCCAGCTATGGCTGGTGTTGTCTGGCAACTTCTCCTGGCTCAACTGGGCGACCATCGTGCTAGCGTTCGCGGCGATCGACGACACATCGGTGGCGCACGTCCTTGGTCACTACCACCACGCGGTGCCGTCGTCGACACCTCCGTGGTTCGTCGGGCTTGTGCTCGCGTTCACCGCTTTGATACTCATCCTGAGTTACTGGCCGGCGAGAAACCTGCTGTCACGCAGGCAATTGATGAACGCCGGGTTCAATCCGCTGCATCTGGTGAACGCCTACGGTGCCTTCGGGAGTATCACCCGGCATCGCGACGAGATCGTGATCGAGGGCACAGATTCAGCCACCGTCAACGATCACACGACGTGGCGTGAATACGAGTTCAAGGGCAAGCCCGGCGACCCGAAACGGCTGCCACGACAATTCGCGCCGTACCATCTTCGGCTCGATTGGCTGATGTGGTTCGCGGCGATGTCGTCGGCGCGCGCCCACCCATGGTTCATGTCGCTGATCGCACACCTACTTGCCGGCGATCAACGGACGACGAAACTCCTGCGGCACAACCCATTTCCTGACGCACCGCCGTCGATGGTGAGGGCACGGCTTTACCGCTACCGGTTCACCACCTGGGCCGAGCGGCGGGCGACCGCGGCATGGTGGCACCGAACGTTGATCGGCGAATATCTACTGCCGGCGTCGATCGCGGCCCAGCCACGATCGGGGGCGCGTCAAAGTGACCGAGTTGATGAGGCCGATCGGCTTATCGCTTGACGGCCTGCTTCGCCGCCTGCGTTACCAGCGTGCGGCCGAAGTCCCACATCAGACCGCTGCCCTTGTGTGCGTCGTCCATCACCTGGGTGAACGCCTCGACGAACGTCTCGACCTCGGTCTCGCCCGCGATCAGCGGCGGGATCAGCTTGACGTCGTCGATGTGGTCGCCCGCGACCTGCGGCAGCACCCGGTGCCGCTGGA
>JBOGEK010000221.1:0-2697 GCA_050743645.1 Acidothermaceae bacterium | reverse complement strand
GTGGACGGCTTGAAGAGCCGAAGGTCGCGAATCGCCGGTGTGAGTTTACGGATGACTGTGGACGCCGCGGATGGTGAGAGGGCGAGCGCGTCCCACCCGACCGCGGTCCACGAGCCTTTGCCTGTAGCCGCAAGGGCGACGTCGGCGACGGTGGCGATGCTGGCCGCGACCAACGAGATGGTTTCCAGGGTTGCGGCGGCGGCTTCCAGCGGTGGGCAGAAGATGCCGACGACGGCGACGACGAGGGCTGCGATGCCGGCGAGGGCGCTGATCGCGGTTGCGGTTTTGGAGACGAAGCGAAGCGATTCGGTCCAGGCGGTGCTGGCCCAATGCCCGACGTCCGAAAGCGCGTGCTGCCACCACTTCTTGTTCGCGATCCCGGCGTGCGATGCCGCGTGCAGTGAAGCAGCGGCAGTCTTCGCCGCGTTCCGTTGGTCGTCGTGCGCCGCCTCGTTGGCTTGGACGGCGCGGCGGATGCGGGCCTGAGCGTCGGCGATCGCGGCGTCGTAGCGAGGCGCGGACGGCGGCGGCGCCGGTTTGCCGGCAGCTACCGCTGCAGCTGCCTGCGCGGCGTCGGACGCCGCAGCCTGGCGCCGAGCGGTGTCGGCGATGGCGAGATCGATCTCCGCGGCGTTGGCCGCACGAACCGCCGCTGTCGACTCTGCTTGCGCGTTCGCCAGCGCACTCGCATAGCCGGTCAGTGAGGCACCTGCGGCGCCGTACGAGGTGTGCGCCTTGTCGAGCTTGGGTGGCAGCGTGGCGGCGCGCGCGTATGCCTGGATAGCGGCGGTGCCCGACCAGTGCACGCCGACGCGCGGATCGGCGGCCGCGAGTGCGCGGAGTTTAGTTGCGGTGGCACCGATTTCGGCGGCAATAGACGACAACGTGCGCCCAGCGGTGTTCACCGCTGCCGGATCGCCGAGAACCGGAGTCAACGTGTCAGTGGGCACCCGCAAACGCTAGTGAATCCGGCCGCACGTGCGCGGTTAACAACTCGCCCGCTGTGGAAAACCTGGACCTCCGACTGCAGTCGCACTACCTGCGGCGGGGGAGCACCTCCATGCCGCTAATCTCGTGCGGTTGATATGGCTCTTCCAGTGCAGACATTTCGTCTTCGGTGAGCTTGACGTCGACGGCGGCGATTGCGTCGTCCAAATGATGTGGTTTGGTGGCACCGATGATGGGTGCGGCGACACCTGGCTGGGCGAGCATCCACGCTGTTGCGACTTGCGCGCGCGAAATCCCGCGCTGGTCGGCGATCTTGCCGACCACATCGACGATAGGACGGTCGGCTTCGCCGTAGAGGCTGCGGCCGAATTCGTCTTTCTCTGAACGGTTTGTGGCTTCATCCCACGGACGTGCTAGGCGCCCGCGTGCGAGTGGACTCCAGGGGATGACACCGATGCGCTCGTCGAGGCAAAGAGGCAGCATCTCCCGCTCTTCTTCGCGATACAGCAGGTTGTAATGGTTCTGCATGCTGACGAAACGCGTCCAGCCGTGGCGTTCGGCGAGGTAGAGCGCTTTGGCGAACTGCCATGCGTACATCGATGATGCGCCGATGTAGCGCGCCTTCCCAGCTTTCACGACATCATGCAGTGCCTCGAGGGTTTCTTCGATCGGCGTGGAATAGTCCCAGCGGTGGATCTGGTACAGGTCGACGTAGTCGGTACCGAGTCGGCGCAGGCTGTTGTCGATCTCGGTGAGAATTGCCTTACGTGACAGGCCTCCGCCGTTCGGAGCGGGGCGCATCACACCGTGCACTTCCGTAGCGATCACGAGATCTTCGCGACTTGTCATCGACAGCAACGCGCGACCCGTGATCTCTTCACTGCTTCCGGCAGAGTAGACGTTCGCCGTGTCGAAGAAGTTGATGCCGGCGTCGAGCGCCTGCCGGAAGAACGGCCGGCTGCTGTCTTCGTCGAGCGACCAAGTCTGATTGCCGCGAGACGGCTCTCCGTAAGTCATGCAGCCAAGGCAAATCCGGGAGACCTGCAAGCCCGTGTTGCCGAGTGTCGTGTAGTCCATCTGCTCGCCTCCGCAGCCGTCGCCGAAGATCCGAGCCTAACCCGCTTCGGCTGCCGGTGCTGGTTGCCTAACTGCTGACGAGGCCGGCGTGGGCTTCGTCGACAGTGAACGTCGTGGTGATGGGCGGCATGTCCACGTCGGGGATGTCGATGGTTTGACCGGCGGCGGTGAAGGTGGCTTTCCACGTGATAGTCAGGGAGACACTCGCCTGCGTTTGCGCTTTGGTGTAGGTGTGGGCGACGCCGTAATGGCCAGGGTTGGTTCGAGGATCGGTGCCATCGTAGGCAGTGCCTGCTCCGGACGTCGTGGAACCGTCGTCGAAGGTCCAGGTATAGGACGGCGTGGCAATCAGTTCGCCAGGGACGGGTAGTTGCACGTCCATGATTTGTTGCTGTAGTGGCGTCACGCTGGCCAGAACTGGAATGTTGACGATCGCGACATTCGCAGGCTGCACGATCGGTACGCCTGGTGGCATGTGATCACGTTCATATTCACGGACGGCGGCCGTAACCTGAGCTGTCGGTACAGGAGATGGTGAAGCTCCGGTGCAGATGTCGCCGACGATGCGCCAGTTCGTAAAGCCTGACGATGAGTCGGCTCGCCATACGTCGTCGTGAATACCCGTCTCGTCAACCGTCGCGCAGTATTGCGTTGCGGCAGCGCAGTTGGCCG
>JBOGEK010000220.1:0-3735 GCA_050743645.1 Acidothermaceae bacterium | reverse complement strand
GCGACTGTTCGGTTCAGCGCCGGCACCAGAAGGTCGCCGAGGAGACGCCGTGCCCGGTGCTCACGCCGGAGCTGCGGGCCCGCATGATCCAGGCCGCCGTGCGGGCGGGTGAGTCGGTCGACTACAGGGGCGCGGGAACCGTCGAGTTCCTGCTCGACCCCGCCAGTCTGCCGCGTGGCGGCGAGTTCTTCTTCCTGGAGATGAACGCCCGGCTGCAGGTCGAGCACCCGATCACCGAACTCGTTACTGGGGTCGACCTCGTCGAGCAACAGCTGCTCGCCGCCGCGGGGGAGCCTGCCTCGTTCGACCCCGACGCGGTCACGCCGAGCGGGCACGCCATCGAGTTTCGCGTCTACGCCGAAGACCCCAAGCGGTTCTTCCCGAGCCCTGGCACGATCGCCACCTGGGTCGAGCCGAGCGGGCCGGGCGTGCGGGTCGACGCCGGCTACTCACAGGGCAACACCGTGAGCCAGTTCTACGACCCGCTGATGGCGAAGCTGTGCGTGCACGGACCCGACCGCGCGACAGCGCTCGCCCGAGCGCGCGACGCGGTGGCGGCGTTCGAAGTGGTCGGCCCCAAATCGAACCTGCCGTTTTTCACCGAGTTGCTCGACGACCCGGAGTTCGTCTCTGGCGTCTACGACACCGGCCTGATCGACCGGATGCGCCAACCGAAGTAACCGCGAGGCGCGGCAGTCGCGAAGCCCGTGGGCTGCCCACGCCGTCCGACCTCGTGATTGGATGCGATCACGAACCGCTTGCGAAGGGAGATCCGGTGGCCGACGAAGTCCGGGCTGAGATGGTCGCGAACGTGTGGAAGATCGTCGTGACCGAAGGCCAGCAGGTCGACGACGGTGACACGCTGGTGATCCTCGAATCGATGAAGATGGAGATCCCGGTCGTCGCCGAGTCGTCGGGCACGGTCAGCATCAAGATCGCCGAAGGCGACGTCGTCCAGGAAGGCGATCTCATCGCCGTCATCGAGTAGAGCGGCGATCTCATCGCCGTCATCGAGTCGGGCGGGCCGCGAGCCCAAATTCGCGCCTGGCGCAGTCAAGCCGAGTGGCCAGGCCGCCGAAGCAATCTTCGTGACGTCGAGCCATCCCGCCCTCAGCATCGAGCCCTTTCTGCGCGCCCTGGTCGAGTCGGCCGGGTCCGACCTGCATTGCAAGGTCGGCTCACCGCCGCGCGTGCGCATCGACGGACGGCTCCGCAAGCTCCAGACTGCCGATCTGTCGGCGGCCGATACGGAGAAGATGGTCGGCGAGGTCATGCGCAAGGACCTCATCGACCAGTTCTCTCGCACCAACGAGGCCGACTTCGCCTTCTCGATGCCCGGAGTCGGCCGTTTTCGGGTGAACGCGTTCCGGTCACGCGGCTCCGCGGGCCTGGTGTTCCGGCGGGTCAGCGTGGGCGCGATCCCGCTCGAAGACCTCGGACTCCCGCCGATCCTCGGCCAGCTCGCCCTCGAACCGCGCGGCCTGGTGCTGGTCACGGGCCCGACCGGCGTGGGCAAGTCGACCACCCTCGCGGGCATGATCGACCACATCAACAACAACCGCGAAGTGCACATCGTGACGGTCGAGGACCCGATCGAGGTACTCCACTTCGACAAGCTGGCGATGATCAACCAGCGCGAGGTGCGCGTCGACACCGAGGACTTCTCCACCGCGTTGCGCGCCGCCATGCGGCAAGACCCCGACGTCATCTTGGTCGGCGAGATGCGTGACCAGGAGACGGTGAAGGCGGCGCTTGCGGCTTCGGAAACCGGCCACTTCGTCATGTCGACCCTGCACACCACCGACGCGCAGGAGACCGTCAACCGCGTCATCGACTTCTTCCCGCCGCACGAGCAAAAGCAGGTCCGGCTGTCGCTCGCCGCTGCCCTGCGCGGCGTCGTCTGCCAGCGCTTGGTGCCCAGGGCGGACGGCGAAGGGCGCTGCGTCGCGATGGAGATCTGCGTCAACACCGGCCGGATCGCCGAGGCGATTTCGGAACCGGACAAGACGTCGCTGATGAACGACCTGATCGCCGAGGGTGCGTACTACGGCATGCAGACGTTCGACCAGCACCTCGTGGCGCTCATCCGCGATGGTGCGGTCACGTTGGAGGCCGCGATGGCTGCCTCGACCAATCCGCACGACCTCACCGTCGAACTGCGCCGCCTCGGCCTGGTCGCGTAAGCGATTCTGCCGCGTGCCCCGTTCCGGCTGCGTGCCCCGTTCCGGCTGCGTGCCCCGTTCCGGCCGCGCTCAGCAGCCGTCCCCGCCTTCTTCAGTACTCGATGACGAACCTCAGACACGTTCAACGCGGCCTGAGGTGTGCAATCGAGTACTGAAGTGGGCGGCGATGGTGTCGGGTACGGTCGGGCCGCACCCGCGGTTGGTCGGTCCGGACCGTACGCAGAGATGGTTGGGTTCGCTGCGGCCCACGGCATGCGCTAGCGGACTGTAGATCGGTTGGCATGGCGCGCGAACGCGGCCCGTATCCGAGCGGCAACCCACGCCGGGCGGTTACAAATGTCGGCCCAGCTGAACCGCACTACTTCGAATCCGGCTTCCCGCAGCCGGTCTTCGCGCCGCTTCTCGTCGTAAAGCACATGGACGCCCGAATCCGGGCCGATGTATTTCAGGCGTCCGTCAAACTCGGCGATCGTCATCATCTCGTCCCAAAGGAAATCGGCGCGGCCAATGAGTCCGTCGCAGTCGTAAATCTCGATCTGCAGTCGCGGTACGGGCAATCCTTGGGCTGCGAACCCGATTCGGGAGAGCGACTCTCCGGGCGATTCGGCTTCGGGACGAGCGAAGGCCACCACGCGCGACAGTTGCCGGGCACCGGGCCAACGACAACACGACGAAGCCATCGCGTCGAGTTCTGTGCGCGATAGTCCGCGTCGTAGGGCAGCGTCGGCAACCACGACGCCTTGTTCGAACGTCGCCGTGCGGGCGATGTCTGCGACGGTACGGGCAACCGTCAACGCGGGCAACCGCTCGACGAGAACGCGTTCGTCGTCGCGGACCCGGCCGGTGTAGTGCTTGACCGGCCCCTGTTTGCGGGTGATCGCCGGGCCTGGATGGGTGACGCAGACTTGCGCGGGGATCGCACCCAACACCGGCAATCCGTGGACGACGGCCGCACTCAGATGGCTGGCGAAAGTCTGCCTTGCCGTGCTCACCAGTACACCGCGTACCGCAGCGACGTGCCGCGCCACAGCATCGAACTCACCGAACTGAGCAGCGGGAATGAACACGCCACGTTGGAGGCGGTGCCAAACGCCCGCTTTGACGGCGGCCGCGATCTCGGCGCGCGTGTAACCGCAGTCGATCGCCTGCGTTGCGGTGAAGACCCCGCCTTGCCTCGCGATTGTTGAACCGAGCAGCGGCGAGTTCGGCGATCGTTGCGAATCATCCGCAACGCTAGGCACTGATGACGACGGTGGGGCACTGCGACGTTGGGGTTCCATGACGCGATCGTCGCGGCTCGCTGCCCGTCGTCCGCTCACGTGGCGGTTGGATGTGGGCATTGAGGACGACGTCTGGACGCTGTGGATGTCGGCCCGACATCGACTCGTGGTCGCCGCCTCAGTCGTCGAATGCAAACCCCAGACGTCGTTGTAGCTGTCTGAGGTTTGCATTCGACGATTGAAGTGGCCAAAAGCGGCAAGCGGCAAGCGGCAAGCGGCAAGCGGCAAGCGGCAAGCGGCAAGCGGCAAGCGGCAAGCGGCAAGCGGCAAGC
>JBOGEK010000219.1:0-4658 GCA_050743645.1 Acidothermaceae bacterium | reverse complement strand
CATCCCTCGTCCTCCTACCAGTACACCGTGATCGCGTCGCCGGCCGCGGAGTACTTCAAGGGAGGGGTCCGCCCGGTCTCGGTCTGGCTGTCCGAGGAGTACACCCGCGCCGCGCCCGGCGGCACCGGTGCAGCCAAGTGCGCCGGCAACTACGCGGCCAGCCTGCTCGCGCAGCAAGAGGCGATCGCCAACGGCTGCGACCAGGTGGTTTTCCTCGACGCCGTCGAGAAACGCTGGGTCGAAGAGCTCGGTGGCATGAACGTCTACTTCGTGTTCGACGACGGCACGCTGGTGACGCCGCCGACGTCCGGTTCGATTCTCGAAGGGGTCACCCGCGACGCGATCGAGACCATTGCGGGCGAGCGCGGTCACCACGTCGAGGCCCGGCCGATCGACATCGACGAGTGGCGATCGGGTGTGGCGGCCGGTCGCATCACCGAGGTGTTCGCGTGCGGCACGGCGGCTGTCGTCACGCCGCTCGGACGGCTGGCCTGGCGCGGGGGAGAGCTGTCGATCGGCGACGGCCACACCGGTAAGGTCACCCAAGACATCCGCGACGCGCTACTCGCCGTCCAGTACGGGCAGGCGCCTGACACACACGGCTGGATGCACACCGTCTGCTGAATCGGCGGCCTGTGCGCGGGCCGCTACATCGAGTGCAGGCTCCGGGTCGGTTCGACGGCGCCAACCCGACCCGGCGCCTTCACTCGAAGCGACAGGTCGACGACGCAAAAGTGGGCTTGGTGTGACGCAACCGCAAGTCATGTGCCACACTGGCGCCGTGACATTCACTTTCAGCTCGCTGATTATCACCTAGGCGCGCCGGTCAGAACATCGACCAGCGCGCCCGACCTCTCGCATGTGCGAGGGGTCTTTTTCGTTTGTTAGGCCCAAAAGCTAGGAAGTCCGACGATCAGCTCGACGAGGATGAGGTAACGAAATGGCCCCGCAGTCAGACGCCTTTCATGTCTACGACACGACCTTGCGCGACGGCGCTCAGGGCGAGGGGATGGCCCTCACCGTCGTCGACAAGCTGGCGATTGCGCAGCACCTCGACGACCTCGGTGTCGGCTTCATTGAGGGTGGTTGGCCGGGCGCGCTGCCGAAGGACACCGAGGTCTGCCGCCGCGCGCGCAACGAGCTCAAGCTCCAAAACGCTGTGCTCACCGCGTTCGGCGCCACTCGTAAGGCGGGCGTGAAAGCGGCGGACGATTCGCAGGTCGCGGCGCTGCGCGACTCCGAGGCGCCCGTCATTTGCCTCGTCGCAAAGAGCAGTGACCGCCACGTTTTCGAGGCTCTGAAGACGACGCTCGACGAGAACCTCGCGATGATCCGCGACACCGTCTCTTACCTGGTCGGCGAGGGACGTCGCGTTTTCCTCGACGCCGAGCATTTCTTCGACGGCTACAAGTCGAATCCGACCTACGCACTGGAGTGCGTGCGCACAGCCGCCGAAGCGGGTGCCAGCGTCGTCACGTTGTGCGACACCAACGGCGGCATGTTGCCGTCGCAGCTCCAAGACATCGTGCACGAAGTCCTGCAGGGCAGCGGCGCGCGGCTAGGCATCCACTGCCACGACGACACCGGCTGCGCGGTCGCCAACACACTCGCCGCCGTCGAGGCCGGAGTCACCCACGTGCAGGGCGTCGTCAACGGCTACGGCGAGCGCTGCGGCAACGCCAACCTGGTGACCGTCGTCGCCAACCTTGAGTTGAAACTCGGACGACGTGTGCTCCCCGACAACCGTCTTGCCGAACTCGGCCGGGTCAGCCATGCCGTTGCCGAAATCGCCAACCAGCCGCCCCGCACGCAACAGCCTTACGTTGGTCTTTCGGCGTTCGCCCACAAGGCCGGACTCCACGCCTCGGCCATCAAGGTGGCACCCGATCTTTACCAGCACATCGATCCGTCATTCGTCGGCAACGACATGCGCATGCTGGTATCGGAAATGGCCGGTCGGGCGAGCATCGAGATGAAGAGCCGCGAACTCGGCTTCGATCTATCGAAAGACAAAGAAACGGTTGGCCGCGTTGTCGATCGGGTGAAAGAGCTTGAGGCAAAGGGATTCATGTTCGAAGCGGCTGACGCGTCGTTCGAGTTGCTGCTGCGCGAAGAGATCGACGGTGTCGCGCCCGAATACTTCACGCTCGAATCGTGGCGCGCGATTGTCGAACGCCGAGCTGACGGGCAGGTCGTTTCCGAGGCGACCGTGAAGGTCAACGTCAAGGGCGAGCGGATCGTCTCGACCGGTGAAGGAAACGGACCGGTCAACGCGCTCGACCGCGCGTTGCGGTTGGCGCTTGAGCGGTTGTATCCGCAGCTCGGCGAACTCGAACTGGTCGACTACAAGGTGCGCATCCTCGACGGCGCGCACGGCACAGGCGCGGTGACCCGAGTGCTCATCGAAACCAGCGACGGCAAGAGCGAGTGGAACACGATTGGTGTCAACGAAAACCTGATCGCAGCGTCGTGGGATGCCATGGAGCACGCGTACACCTACGGTCTGATGCGCCAGCACACCGGTGACGGATTAGCCGAGTAGGGCGCGAATTTCGTCGTCCGTCGGCGAATTGAAGTCTTTGTAGAAGTAGCCGACGGCACCGAAGTCGCTTGGTGCGCGCAGCCACACGACGTCGGCCTTGGCTTGAAGCAAAGCGATGGCTTCGGGTGCGGCGACCGGTATCGCGACGGTGATTGCTGCGGCATCGTTGTCTTCGGCGAGCCGGATCGCTGCCTGCATCGTCGCTCCGGTAGCGAGTCCGTCGTCAACGAGCACGACATGCTTTTCTCGGACGTCGAGAAGAGGCCGGTCGGCTCTGTACTTACGCACTCGGTCTTTGAGCTCGAGACTCTCGTTGAACTTGACCTGTGCGACATCGTCGGGCAGCAGGTTGAGGGCAGCAACCGTGGCGGCGTCGATGAACGTCACGCCGCCCTCGGCGATCGCACCGAAAGCGAACTCGGGTTGAGTCGGCGCCCCGAGCTTTCGTACCACGAGGACGTCGACCGGCGCTGTGAGTCGAGCCGCGACTTCGACCGCGACCGGCACGCCCCCGCGGGCCAGTCCCAGCACGACGACGGGCCTGACGACTGGCGCGGCGTCGGGCGCGGTGTTGTCCTGCGGTCGGGCGAGCTGGTCGTAGACGGCGTCGGCGAGCGCGCGACCCGCCTCGGCCCGGTTGTTGAAGCGCGTTGTGGGTGCCATCTCGGCGAGCGTCATGCCCGCTGACCGGGGTCTCATGCCGGGTCCGCTGCCGGCCACCCGATAACCTCAGACCGTGCGTATTGCGAGATTTTCTTACGGTGACCCTGAATCCGCCGCCTACGCCTTCGGCGTCTTGGCCTCAGAGCCTGGGGCCGACGTGCCCGAACGGGTCGCGATCATCGACGGACATCCGTTCGGCGAGATCGCGCTGACCGGCGTGCAACTGCCACTCCCGGGTGTGCGACTGTTGCCGCCGATCCTGCCGAGCAAGGTGGTGGCGATCGGCAAGAACTACGCCGACCACGCGCGCGAAATGGGCGGCGAGCCACCCGCCGAGCCGGTGCTGTTCTTGAAGCCGTCGACGTCGGTGATCGGGCCGGGCGCGACGATCGCGTATCCGTCGCTGTCAAAGGAGGTCGACTACGAGGGCGAACTGGCCGTCGTGATCGGCCGACTGTGCCGCGAGGTGCCGGCCGAGCGGGTGTCTGAGGTGGTGCTCGGCTACACGTGCGCGAACGACGTCACCGCACGAGATCTACAAAGGTCAGACGGGCAGTGGTCGCGCGCCAAGGGCTTCGACACGTTCTGCCCGCTCGGGCCGTGGATCGAGACCGAACTCGACCCGGGCGATCTCGCGATCACGACCCGACTGAACGGTGCGATCAAACAAGACGCGCGCACGTCGTTGCTTTTGCACGAAGTCGCCGAACTCATCGCATTCGTCAGCAACGTCATGACGTTGTTGCCCGGCGACGTCATCTTGACCGGTACACCTGCAGGGGTCGGACCAGTCGTCGTCGGCGACGAGGTCACGGTGACCATCGAGGGCATCGGCACGTTGACGAACACCGTGGTGGGTCGATGAGCGTTCGGTTGCGGGTGGCGCCGTCGCCTACCGGCGACCCGCATGTCGGCACGGCCTACATGTCGCTGTTCAACCTTGCTTTCGCGCGCCAGCAGGGCGGCGCATTCGTACTGCGCATTGAAGACACCGACCGCGCGCGCTACGTCGCCGACAGCGAGCAGCAGATCTTCGACACGTTGCACTGGCTCGGCCTCGACTGGACCGAAGGGCCCGACGTCGGCGGCCCGTACGCGCCGTACCGTCAGTCGGAGCGGCTCGACACCTACCAGCCGTTCGTCGAGCAGTTGCTCGCATCAGGAAATGCCTACCACTGCTGGTGTTCGACCGAGCGGCTCACTGCGATGCGCGAAGAACAGCAGCGCGCGAAGAAACCGACCGGCTACGACCGCTTGTGCCACGGCAAGACGCGCGACGAACGAGCCGCTTTACCCGGGTTCAGCGAGACTCCCGTCGTCCGCATGTTCATCCCGGACGACGTGCCGCTGACGTTCACCGACCTGATCCGCGGCGAGCTGTCGGCGCCGAGACCCGACGATCAGGTGATCGTGAAAGGCGACGGTTTTCCCACCTATCACTTGGCTGTCGTGG
>JBOGEK010000218.1:0-31131 GCA_050743645.1 Acidothermaceae bacterium | reverse complement strand
ATCGTAGGCAGCCCCGTTTTCCGTTATGTAGACGGGCATTTCGGGGTACTCGCGGTGCAGCCGCATGAGCAGCTCGTAAAGACCCTCGGGATCGACGGGCCAACCCATATTCGAATGGCGCAGCTCTGGCCGGGGCAAGAATTGCGCCGACTCGCATCCGGGCCACGTGCCGTCGGCGCGACCGCCGCCACGGCCGTCGGCCGGATCATAGGCCGCGATCAGGGCCGGCTGGTAGTAGTTGACACCGAGGACGTCGATCGGCGTCGCGATCGCTTCTAGGTCGCCGTCGTGCACGTACGCCCAATCCGTGATGTGGGAAGTGTCGTCGATGACGTCGGCCGGATAGGCGCCCGTGAACAAGGGCTCCCAGAAGATGCGGTTGCCCACGCCGTCAACGTGCCGCATGGCGTCGAGATCGGCCTCGGAGTTGGACGCCGGGCGAGGTGACACCGGGTTCAGCGTTATCGAAATTTGCGCGTGTGCAGGCAATTTCCCGCGAAGTACTTGAGTCGCCAGACCATGGCCCAGCAACAGGTGATGTACCGCGGCCAACGCTGCAGCCGGATCCTTTCGTCCGGGCGCATGCACTCCAGACGAGTACCCGAGATAGGCCGAGCACCACGGCTCGTTCAACGTCGTCCAGGTATCGACTCTGTCGCCGAGCGCATCGGCCATGACTGCGGCATAGTCGGCGAACCGATAGGCCGTGTCACGATTGGCCCAGCCACCGGCGTCTTCGAATTCCTGCGGCAAATCCCAGTGATACAAGGTAAGAACCGGGGTGATGCCTACCTCAAGCAGCGAATCGACCAGGCGTGAGTAGAAGTCGACGCCTTCGAAGTTGACTGGGCCAGCCCCGTGCGGAATGACCCTCGACCAGGATGTCGAGAAGCGATAGGCAGCGAGGCCCAGCCGGCTCATCAGCGCAACGTCGTCGCGGTATCGGTGGTAGTGGTCGCAGGCGACATCACCGGTATGACCCTCGAAGACTTTGCCGGGAGTGCGGCTGAACGTGTCCCAGATAGAGGGCGTACGGCCGCCTTCAGCCGCGGCTCCTTCGATCTGATACGAGGCGGTAGCGGCCCCCCAGATGAATCCCTGCGGAAACTCCAGCATCGACGAGTGGGCCGTGTCGACGCCAGTGGCGTAACTGGCTGACGTCATATCCGCGTGCTCCTTCGACGACGGCGGATCGCAAGGTACGAGTGCGTTCGCCAACCTATCGACGGCGCGAGCCGATCACCTGAGAACGCGTGGTTCCGGAACCGTGCTTTCTCCCGGCGGAGTATCTAGTCTGGAGTGGGGCGGGGTAGCTGGACGTCGGCTGCGAGGCAAGAAGCGGGGCGGGATCGCATGATCAGCGTCTTTTTGCTCGACGACCACGAGGTAGTTCGCCGTGGCGTTCGAGACATGCTCGAGACGACGGCCGACATCGTGGTCATCGGCGAAGCGGCGACCGCATCGGAGGCGCTCTCGGCCGTCCCCGAACTGCGGCCTGACGTCGCGGTGCTCGATGTCAGGCTCCCCGACGGCGACGGCATCACCGTCTGTCGCGAACTTCGCTCACGGGTACCTGACGTCGCCTGCCTGATGCTTACCTCGTTCACCGACGACGAGGCGTTGTTCGACGCCATCATGGCGGGTGCGTCGGGTTACGTGCTGAAGCAGATTCGGGGCGCCGATCTGGTGACAGCAATCAAAACCGTCGCGGCAGGTCATTCGATGATCGACGCGGGCGTCACCGCGCAGGTCATGGAACGGCTGCGAGAAGGCAATCGCGAATCCGATCGCCTACGCAGCCTCACCGAGCAGGAACGCCGGATTCTCGATCTCATCGGCGAGGGCCTCACCAACCGCCAGATCGGCGAGCGGCTGTACCTGGCCGAGAAGACCGTGAAGAACTACGTGTCGAACCTCCTGTCGAAGCTCGGCATGCAGCGGCGCACCCAAGCCGCGGTGCTTGCGAGCAAGTTGAAGACGGACGGCGAGTCGCCCCACTGAACCGACGCTCATTTCACCTACCACCGAGTTAGCCGTGAGCGGGAATCGCAGCACTCCATTCCACTCGGGTTCCGCTCGGCTCGCGCGGCTGCAGCGACAGATGACCCCCGACGACTACGGCGCGGCTTTCCATGTTGCGCAGGCCGCTCCGGTTACCCGGCGACGAAAGCCCGACTCCGTCGTCGTCGACGAGCAGCGTGAGATCGGTGTCGGTGACCATCAACTTCACCTCGACCTGCCTGGCCTGCGCATGTTGAGCAACGTTTGACAGTGCCTCCCGCAGCACCGCCACCACATGGTCAGCGAGCCAGCGGGGCACCAGCGCATCGATACGGCCCTCGAACCGCAACGACGGCACGAAGCCGAGCGCCTGAATGCCTTGGTCTACCACGCTCACGATCCGCGCTCGAAGGCTTGAATGAACCGTACCGGCGGGTGGTTGCAGGCCGAGGATCGCGTTGCGGATCTCGTTGATCGTCTGGTCGAGGTTGTCTACGGCGCGGCTTACCCGGCCGCCCGCCTCGGTGCCTGCGATCGAATGGCTTGCGCCGTCGAGATCGAGTCCGATCGCGAAAAGCCGCTGGATCACGACGTCGTGCAGATCACGTGCGATGCGTTCACGATCCTCAAGTACCGCAATCGTCAGGGCGTCGTTGCGGCGCTCGGCGAGCTCCAACGCCAATGCCACCTGGGCCGCAAACGCGTTCAGCATGTCGACGGCATGCACGTCAAACGGCCGCCCGCCGAGCTGGCGATAGCTGAAAAGCACGCCTCGAACCGATGCCGGCGTCCCGAGCGGGACATAAACTGCGGGCCCTACGCTGTCGACGAGCGCGTGCCTGAAGCTGACCCGTTTGTCGGTGGCGAGTGCGCTGACCGAGACCGTTATTCCGTCGCGAAATGCCTTGCCGACAAAGGTATTTTCGACTGGGAGCTCGATACCGATTATTCGCTCGTGTTCGAATCCCTCGGCATGCTGCACCGTCAGGTGACTGCTGCCATCGTCGGGCACGGCAACGGCCACCCCGTCGGCCTCGACGATGTCGCGCGCCGCAGCAGTGATCGCGGGCAACACGTCGGACAGATCGCTTCCCGACAACAGCGAGGTGGCCACCCGCGCAATCGTCTGCAGCCACCGCTCCCGCCGTCGTCCGACGACGAACGAACGTGCGTTGCCAACGGCGATGCTGGCAACGCCGGCGAAGGCGGTCAGCCGCCTTTCGTCGCCTTCGTCGAATGGCGGTTCCCCCGCGAGTCGCGTCAGATAAAGGACGCCGAACGAGGTGTCGCGGTCACGGATCGGCACCGCGACGACGTTGTCGAGCCGCAACAGCAGATCGCTGTCGCGCAGCCGCTCGACAAGAAGGGCCGCCAGGGCGCTTTCTTGAAGACTGTCGCGATCCTCGCGGCCGGCGTGACCGGCCTGATCGTCCTCGCCGGCGTGGTCGCCAGGACTGGCATGGCGCAATGTCTCGGTGATCTCACCTTTCGCATCGAGCAGCGCGAAAACCGCCTGGTCGGCAGTCACCAA
The DNA here is from genome assembly GCA_050743645.1 of Acidothermaceae bacterium. Classification (GTDB taxonomy): domain Bacteria; phylum Actinomycetota; class Actinomycetes; order Acidothermales; family Acidothermaceae; genus JBOGEK01. The sequence continues at coordinate 27,599 of JBOGEK010000218.1, read as the reverse complement.
CTCGGTCGCTGCACGGACGACCTGCCGGCCCACGGCCTCGGGATCGGTCTCGCCGACCACCGCCGAGATCGCCCGCAAGAGAGCACGAACTGTCTGAGCCGGGACGAGTTCGTCGCCTCGGAGCCGCGCCTTCGAAGCCCCCACCGCAACCCCTCCAACCGCACTCCGCCGATATGACGTGAGCCCCCGCGGCCTCCCCCGCCACTAGTTGAATCGTGGCACGGAACTCCCCTGATGTGCCCCGGGTTAGTGTTCGAAATCCATCCCGGCCTGGTGCGGCCCGTACGCAGCGCGCGTCAACGGTGCAACGGCAGCTGGGGCGAGCACTCCCGCGTCATCGATTTCGGCGAGCTGGTGTTGCGACCGCACGGTCAAGGCTGTGTTCAGCCGGCGTTTCCACAACTGGACGCCCGGATCGGTGTCACCGCGTTGCGGCCCGCCTGCCGCGGTGAGCAGCCGGTGGTACATCTCGTCGGCGGCGCCGTATGCACGAACCAGTTCCTGGTCGACCCGGGCATGGAGGCGACGGCGCTCCGAGATGCTGGCCCCTGCCGCACGGGCCGCAAGCAGCGCATCGCCCATCGCCGACACGCTGTGCATCGCGCTGGCATATCGAGCAGCGGCCTCGTGTTCGATCGCGCCCGTGCGGTCAGCCGCACGCCGATTCCCCATGTGCATCAGCAGGCTTCTCGCCATTGTCGACTCCCTCCGGTGGTCGACGGTCTGCCCGGCGGCTCCGGATCGAACCGGTGCCGGAAGTAGCATTCCGTCGATGATTGCCAGCCCGGCTGCCCGCGCCGTCATCTTTGATTTTTACGGCACTTTGACCGTCGGCACCAGCATGGTCGAGCTATCCGGTGCACGTGCCAACGGCATGCGTGCGATCCAAATACGCGGTCGCGAATTCGCAACGGCCCACACCTACGACGCCGAAACCACCTGGGACGGCGAGATCATCACCGACCTACGGGAGCTGTTCGCCGTCCTCGATATCGAGGCACAGGGGTCGAACGCCAAGATTCCGGCACAACCTCAGCGCGTCCGCAGCGCAGGGGAGCCCTGACCGGTTGTCACGGCGATAACCTCGGCGCAGTGGGCAGCGCAGGCGACGAGCGGAGTGAGTCGACGGTGCAGCGCAGCGGAGCCGGCGGCAAACGCCGTGAGGAGTCAAGTGCGGTGACGATATGAGCGGTCCGCCGACGCGTGTCTTCGTCGCGCGCCTCGCCGGCGTTGTCGTGTTCGATCCGAACGGCGACCAGGTCGGCCGGGTGCGCGATGTCGTCGTCATGCTCAGACTCGGCAACCAGCAACCACGCGTGCTCGGGCTCGTCGTTGAGGTGCCACCCCGACGGTTGATCTTTTTGCCGATGACGAGAGTCACCGGCATCGAGGCTGGAGCCGTGATGACGACCGGCACGGTAAGCCTTCGCCGGTTCGCGCAACGGGCTGCTGAAACGCGCGTCCTCGCCGAGTTGCTCGACCGCCGAGTCACGGTCGCCGAAACCGGCGCGGTCGCCACCGTCACCGATGTGTCGATGGAGCGCACCCGCACCCGCGACTGGCTGCTCACCAAACTTGCGGTGCGCATATCGGACGGCGGCCGGGTGCGCCGCCGCGGCGTCGTGCAGGTCGTCGACTGGGACGCCGTGCGCGGGCTTTCGCTGCCCGATAACGATCAGGGCGCCGCCAGCCTGCTGGCCGCATTCGACCAACTCCGGCCCGCCGACCTGGCGGGCGTGATCCACGACCTGTCCGAGAAGCGACGTGCCGAGGTCGCAGCCGCGTTGGACGACGAAAGGCTGGCCGACGTCCTCGAAGAACTGCCCGAAGAGGAGCAGGTCGAGATCCTGTCCACGCTTGAGGAGGAACGCGCCGCCGACGTCCTCGAAGCGATGGGTCCTGACGACGCCGCCGACTTGCTCGCCGAGCTGCCGAAAGCCGACGCCGAACGCCTCCTCGAGTTGATGGAACCCGGCGAGGCCGACCCGGTGCGGCGACTGCTCTCGTACTCGGAGGACACCGCAGGCGGCCTGATGACCACCGAGCCGGTGATTCTGCCGCCTACGGCGACCGTCGCCGAAGCACTCGCGCACGTGCGCAATCCCGACCTCTCGCCTGCGACAGCCAGCCAGGTGTACGTCTGTCGCCCACCGACCGACACCCCAACCGGGCGGTACCTGGGTGTCGCCCATTTGCAGCGATTGTTGCGCGAACCGCCGGCATCGCTGATCAGTGCCGTCGTCGACACCGACATCGCACCACTCGGACCCGACGTGCCGTTGCATTCCGTCACCAGCTATCTCGCGACCTACAACCTGGTAGCGGTGCCAGTCGTCGACGCCGACGACCGCCTCCTTGGCGCCGTCACTGTCGACGACGTACTCGACCACCTGTTGCCAGCGGGCTGGCGTGAAGGCGAGTCGGCGGTCGACGCTGCAACCGGAGGGCCGGGCAGTGGCGCCGCGTAGCAGCCGGCGTGCGCGGCTCGACCAGCCGATCGCACCGCGCCGCATCTCGCTGCGGCCGGACGTCGACCCAGAGGCATTCGGCAAGCTGTCCGAACGGTTTGCCCGCTTCATGGGCACGGCGAAGTTCATCGTGTACATGAGCGTTTTCATCGTTATCTGGCTGGTGTGGAACACCTGGGGTCCGCAGGGAGCCCGCTTCGACCCGCACACGAAGAACTACACTCTCTTGACGTTGATCTTGTCGTTACAGGCGTCGTACGCGGCGCCGCTGATCCTGCTCGCGCAGAACCGGCAGACCGACCGAGACCGCGTGCAGTTCGAAGAAGACCGCAACCGCAACGAGCGAAACATCGCCGACACCGAATACCTCACCCGCGAGGTCGCCGCGCTTCGGATCGCCCTCGGTGACGTCGCGACCCGCGACTTCATCAGGGGTGAGTTGCAGCGCCTCGTCGAAGACCTGGATAGTCGGCACGATGAGCCAGACGCAACCGAGCCCTGAGCTAGCTGCGCCAACCGCTCCCCAGCTTCAGGCGCAGGTTCTCCCGCAAAAGTGGGTAGGCAAGCCGCATGGTCGCCCTCGATCCGACGCGCGCCCGCCCGGCGCACACTGATCTTTCGCCAACTGCTCGACCGAAACTGCGCGGGCACATTGCGGGCGCGGCATTGGCGATCATCGGCGGTTTCGTCGCCGGGATCTGCATCGCGAACCCCGGTGCCGCGATCATCCGCGACTCATTGATCGGCCTGATGGCGATCTCGGCAGTCGCCGCTTTGAAGCGACCTTCTCGATGACGAAACCACGCCAAGGCCGAACGTTGTCATAAGGCAGTTTCCGATTATGCTGACCAGAGGGTTCAGCAGCAGCCCGTCCGGTGTGAGTCCTCCGTCGGGGCATTCGGGTGTGCTGCACGTGCCCATGCTGTGTCTCCCAAAGAACTCATACAAGTCACCTTCTGCCGAAGGCGGTGCTTGATGACGCAACTGTTCGACTCAGCAAACCAACTAGGGACGACCTCGCCCGACCGCCATGTCTGACGTACGGGCCCGGCCGCCGGCGAGCAACCTCTCAGCACCCGGCGTGCGGGTCGTGTACGACTCCGCGAGTCACCAAGCCGTCACCTTCACCCACCAACTGGTTCGCGACTGGCACCTGCTGGTCATCCGTGGCGACCTGACGGTCGACCAGGGCGCACCGTTGACGGCGGTGCTGCAGCCGATGATCGCTGCCGGCGTTCGACGGCTCATCATCGACCTCGCGCGCACTACGGCAATCGACGAGACGGCAATCCACGAAATCGCCGGCCTCGACAGATCGCTACGCCGCGAAGGCGGCGAGTTGCGACTCGTCGTCGACGGCGTCGCCGTCTTGCAAGCCATGCGTGCGGCCGGTTTATCGGGCCACTTCGAGATTCACCGTTACGTGGGCGACATCATCGGGGCAGTGGCAGGTCTCGACGAAGGCGGTCGCGGACGCCGCCGTTCCGGCCTGGTTTAGCCCGCGCGTCAGATCACGGTGTTCTTGCCGATCACGACGACGCCCTGCTCCGACACGGTGAACCGTTCGCGATCGTGTTCGAGGTCGACGCCAATCTTCTCACCGGCCGGAATCGAAACGTTCTTGTCGACGATCGCATTACGGACCACGGCTCCGCGCCCGATGCGAACGTTGTCCATCAAAACGCTGCCGTCGATGGTTGCCCCGCGGTCGACGTGCACGTTGGGTGAGAGCACCGATCGGGTAACCGCCGAATCCGCAACGATGACGCCGTTCGACAGCATCGAGTCGACGACGCGCGTTGCATCATGCACGATTTTTGCCGGCGGCAACGGACGATGGTTCGTGTAGATGGGCCAGTTTTGGTTGTAGAGATTGAAAATCGGGTGTACCGAAATGAGGTCCATGTGCGCGTCGTAATACGCGTCGAGGCTTCCGACGTCACGCCAATACGCATGGTCGCGATCAGTCGAGCCGGGCACCGCGTTGTCCATGAAGTCGTAGACGTTCGCGTCATTCCGGTCGACGAACATCGGCACGATGTTGCCGCCCATGTCGTGCGCTGAGCGCTCGTCGGCGGCGTCACGGTTCACGGCGTCGACCAACGCCTGCGTGGTGAAGCAGTAGTTGCCCATCGACGCGAACACCTCGTCAGGTGAATCAGGTAAACCGATTCCCTCGACGTCCTTGGGCTTTTCGAGAAAGGCTTCGATGCGACGGCCCACGTCGCTGCCCGACGTAGCGGTCTGGATGACGCCAAACGCGCTCGCATCCTTGCGCGGGATGCGAATGCCCGCGACCGTCGCGCCGGCGCCTGAGGCGATGTGCTGGTCGATCATCTGGCCGGGATCCATGCGATAGATGTGATCGGCTCCGAACACCAAGATGTAGTCGGGCCGCTCGTCGTAGACCAGGTTCAGGCTTTGGTAGATAGCGTCGGCGGATCCCGAGAACCAGCGTGGCCCGACCCGCTGCTGGGCGGGCACCGGCGTCACGTAATTTCCGAACAAGGTCGACATCCGCCAGGTCGTGCTGATGTGCCGGTCGAGGCTGTGGTTCTTGTACTGGGTCAGCACCACAATCTTGCGAAGGCCACCGTTGGCCAGGTTCGACAAGACGAAATCGATGAGCCGGTAAATGCCGCCGAACGGGACGGCTGGCTTCGCGCGGTCGGCCGTCAGCGGCAACAGTCGAGTGCCCTGGCCGCCCGCCAACACGATGCCCAGGACGTTCTGCGCGTTCGCCATAGCCGGAACCTATCCGGTGCGGCTGCGCCGCGCAGCCATTGAGCACGCATTGCACGGCCCACCGTTGCCGTTGGCTAGGGTTGCGGGTCATGCGAGTAGCGCTGCTGACCCGTGAATACCCGCCGGAGGTCTACGGCGGCGCTGGCGTGCACGTCGAATACCTCGCCCGTGAACTGCGCCGGCTGGTCGATGTCGACGTCCACTGCTTCGGCAAGCCGCGCAGTGAACCGGGGGTCGAAGCCCACTCGGCCGATGCGGTGCTGACCGCAGCCGACGCCAACGCGGCGTTGCTCACGATGTCGACCGACCTGTCGATGGCGGCCGCCGTCGGCAACGCCGACGTCGTCCATTCACACACGTGGTACGCGAACTTCGGCGGGCACGTGGCGAAGTTGCTGTACGACCTGCCGCACGTCGTCACCACCCACTCGCTCGAACCGCTGCGGCCGTGGAAGGCGGAGCAACTCGGCGGCGGCTATGCCCTCTCGTCGTTTTGCGAACGCACGGCGATCGAGGCGGCCGACGCCGTCGTCGCGGTCTCGGCCGGAATGGCCGACGACGTGTTGCGCTGCTATCCAGGTGTCGATCCGGGTCGGCTACGCGTCGTGCACAACGGCATCGACACCGACGAATACCAGCAGACATCGGATCGCTCGATTCTGGTCGAGCATGGCATCGACCTCGACCGTCCACTGGTCATTTTCGTCGGACGTATCACCCGCCAAAAAGGCTTGCCCTATCTATTAAAGGCGGCACACGGCTTTCACCCCGACGCCCAGCTAGCCGTCCTGGCCAGCGCGGCCGACACTCCCGAGATCGCCGACGAAGTTGAGGCCGGTATCGACGATCTGCAAGAAAAGCGCGACGGCGTCTACTGGATCAGGCAGATGCTGCCCAAGCCCGAACTCATCCAGCTTTTCTCGGCAGCGACGGTCTTCGTGTGCCCGTCGATCTACGAGCCGATGGGCATCGTCAACCTTGAGGCGATGGCCTGCGAGACCGCCGTTGTCGCCACCCGCACCGGCGGCATTCCCGAGGTCGTGGCCGACGGTGAGACCGGCATCTTGGTGCCGATCGACCCCGATCCCGCCGACCCGTATGGTGCGCCTCGCGACCCCGATGCATTCGCGGCCGCCTTCGCCGAAGCCGTCAACGCGCTCATCGCCGATCCCGCGCGCAGCACCGCAATGGGTGTCGCCGGTCGACGGCGCGCGGTCGAACACTTCAGCTGGACGGCGATCGCCGAGCGCACCCGCGACCTCTACGCATCGCTTCTGTAGGACGACGGACGCCTGCTGCCTCTTGCCGTCGGCAGCGCGAGCTTCGGAGGTGCGGCATGCAGAGCATTCGGATCGAGCCGATGCGAGCCGAACACGCAGAAGCCGTCCTGGCCATCTACCAAGCTGGCCTTGACACGCGCAATGCAAGCTTCGAAACTCAGGCGCCCGAGTGGCCGACCTGGGAGCGCGCCCATCTAGCCGAACATCGGTTCGTCGCGGTGGACGCCGGCCCTCAGGGCGGTGACGGCGACGACGAGGTGCTGGGCTGGGTCGCGTGCAGTCCCACCAGCAGTCGTTGCGTCTACGCCGGCGTCGTCGAAGAAAGCATCTACATTGCGACCACGGCCCGCGGTCGCGGTATCGGCCGGGCCTTACTTGACGCCCTCATCGAGTCGACCGAGGCCACCGGCATCTGGACGATCCAGAGCGGCATCTTTCCCGAGAACGCCGCAAGCCTCGCGCTGCATGAACGGGCCGGCTTTCGGGTCATCGGAACCCGTGAGCGAGTGGGCGAACATTTCGGCCGCTGGCGCGACGTCGTCCTCGTCGAGCGCCGCAGCTCCACCGTCGGACGATAAGTCACCCAAACCGCCCGCTGCGACGGTCGACGAAGCGGTGCTCCGGCGCGGTGCGGGTGATGCATTGCGCCGTTCGGGTCATACATCGGGGCAACCGGGCGTAACGGGTCAAGTGGGGGCTCGGCCGAAACGATGAGTAGGGAGTAGTACGAACGGACGGTTCACCCGAACCACCCCGGCGCCGGCCGGCACTCGGAAGGACGACCAGCTCATGTCGACGATCTCGCGCACCACGATCGACAGCCTGACCGAGTGGCTGCTCCTGCAAATCGCCGAAGACGAGATGAAGGCACGCACTGCCGGAAGCGAGTCGTGGAAGTGGCGCGTCGTCGACGCTCCGTCCCAACGCGATGCCTTGGTACGGGCGAACGGCACGATATGCGCCGACTCGTGGGGCGCCGACCGCCAGGAGACAGGTTTCCGTGGCGCAGAAGCAAAAGTCTTCATCGAGCGATTCAATCCCGAGCGGATTCTCGCCGACTGCGCCGCCAAGCGCCGCATGCTTGCTCGCCTGCAAAATCTGGCAAAAGCATGGTGGACGACGACGCGTTCGGCCGAGGAAGCCAAGTCGGTGATGCGCGAGATGGCGCTGGCCTACCAGAATCGCCCGGGCTACCGCGACGAATGGCGACCCGACCTCGGGATGCGCAGCCTGCAGGCTGTGGCGTCCAGCTGAGCCAACTCGGGTCGACTCGAGCTAACTCGGGTCGATCGGGCCGGACGCCTACGAAAACGACGCGCGGCCCGCGATTGAGGAAATCAACTCACCGTCGTCGCCCCGACGCCATGAGTGTCGATCCGTCCGCAGGCCGCGCGTTCGTCGCTCGGCGAGCGTAGCGCGTTCCGGGATATTGGTCTATACCTTTCGCACGCCTCTTGGCGGCGCCGTGCTGCCCCGCACGACGAGTTCGGTGGCGATCCGCGGCATCACTGGTTCTTGCCCGGCGAGCAGGTCGATCACCACGCGAGCGGCCGCGCGCCCCTGGTCGAACAACGACTGCGAGATGGTGGTCAGCCCGGGATTGCTGGAGCCGGCCTCTGCGATGTTGTCGAAGCCGACGACTGACACCTCTTCGGGCACCGCGACGCCCGCCCGCGCTGCAGCGTCGAGCACTCCCAGCGCGATGATGTCGGTCACCGCGAAAATCGCGGTTGGACGACGATTGCCCGCACGAGCAAGCAATTCTTCGACCGCAGCCGTCCCGGCAGGGCGCGAATTCGCCTCAGCGCGGACCACCGCGATGCTCGCTTCGTCGACGCCGGCGTCGAGCAGCGTGCGCCGAAAGCCGGCCAGTCGCTGGCTGATAGCCGCCGACGCGGCGTGCGAGCCGAACGTGACGACGGCGAACCGGCGATGGCCGAGGTCGAGCAGGTGTTGCGCCGCCTTCACCACCACGCGTGCGTTGTCGATCCCCACCCGGGGGACATCGGCCAGCTTTGGGTAACCCCAGGTGACGACCGGGAGTCGGCGGCTGAGCACGTCGTCGACCGCCGGATCGTCGCGCGCCAACGACGCGAGCACAAAGCCGTCGACCACGGCATTGCGGACCAGCGCGTGGTCGGCGTTGCTCTCGGTCGGAACGAGCAACAATGCTTGGCCCGCGTCAGCCAGCTCGGTAGCGACACCGTGCAGGAACGACAACATGCCGGGATCGGCGAAGGCGTAAGGCAACCGTTCGGTCAACAAGACGCCGACCGTGCCGGCGTGGCCGCGACGCAGCGAACGGGCAGCCGGATCGGGCCCGGCGTAACCCAGCTCGCGGGCGATCCGCAGCACCTTCTCGCGGGTTTGCTCCGAGATCTGGTCGGGCCGGTTGTAGGCATTCGAAACGGTCATCCGTGAAACGCCGGCGGCGCGCGCCACGGTGTCGAGCGTTGGCCGATCGGGCGCTCTCACGACGAGTCACCTCTCCGCCATTGGTCGCTCAAGGTTCCATCCTCCGGCGCCGAACATTGCTGTATCGTTACAGAAGTGTTGCAGCCAGGCGAAAGAAGGTGCGAGCCGAAGTGACGGCCCATGACGAGGCGCTTCTGCTGGGTTACGTCGGTTCCTTCTTCGGAGTCGTGATGGTCGTGCCGCAGATCGTGCGTATTCTCCGGCATCCGGGCCTGCGCGGAGTCTCTACCCTTTCATGGTCGCTGTCCGCCCTGGGCTGCCTGGCTTGGCTCACCTATGGCTTGCGCACCGGTTCTGCACCGCAGATCCCCGGCAACATCCTTCTCATCACCGGCGCGATTGCGGTGACGCTACTAGCCGCCGCCGACCGCTCGCGGCGTTCGCGCGCACTCGGGCTCGGCGGCGCTGCCTCCGCCGTCCTGGCGATCTCTTGGCTGATGCCCGCACATGAGGTCGGCTACGTCGGCTTCACGATCGGTCTGTTCTCGACCTGGCCGCAGCTCTACGACTCGGTCGGAAACTGGCGAGCGCACGTGAACTCAAGCGTCTCGGTCAGCACGTGGGCGTTGCGGGTGGCCTCTCAGGTGTGCTGGCTAGGCTACGCGATTCGCGCAACTGACGTGCCCGTCTTCGTCAGCGCGTGCGTGAGTTTGACGCTCGCCGTCGTCCTCGTCGCTCTTGAAACCGCCGCCCGCGCACCGCAATTCGCCCGCACTCAGGCGAGCGAACTCGCATAACCCTTCGTACAAACGGGCTAGTTCCGGTAGCGCGACGAGACTCCACGATCCGACCCATCCGGCCGACCCGGCCTTAGCAGCTGGGCGCTGCCTATCGGGGTGCGGGTCCAGACAATAGGAAGACGCGTCCAGCGGTATGCGAGAACTCAGCATGCGAGAAATGCGGTGCCCGTGAAAACCACACCCGACGAACCAGCGACCGAACGCCGCCGGATCGGCGAACTGCTCGTCTCGAACGGTCTACTGACACCGGACGAGCTGAAGGCCGCGCTTCGGGTACAAGCCGACGCCGACGGTGGCTCGCGCCGACGTCTCGGCCAGGTCGTCGTCGATCTCGGCTATCTCACCGAACATCAACTGGCACAGGCACTTGCAGACCTGCTCGGACTCGAGCTCGTCGACCTGACGTCGCACAATCTCGAGGTCGGGTTCACCCGCATGCTGCCGCGCCAAGTCGCCGAACGTAACCGAATGCTCGTGATCGGCCGCACCGGCGTGAACGGACACGGCATCAAGGTTGCCGCTGCCGATCCGACCAACGTCGTCGCCCTCGACGACGTGCGGCTGTACACCGGTGCAACGGCATTGACGGTCGTCGTGTGCACCGACTCGCAAATTCGTGAGCAACTCGGCCGCGCCTGGTCACTGGTGGAAAGCGACGGTGAGCTTTCGATAAGCCCGGACGACGAAGAACTCGTCGACGCCGACGAGGACGATCTCACCACCGCCGCCGACCAGGCGCCCACCGTACGGCTGGCTACCGGAATCGTGGCCGAAGCCGTTCGGGTCGGCGCCAGTGACATTCACGTCGAGCCGCAATCCGACGGCCTGCGCATCAGGTATCGCGTCGACGGCTTGTTGCGCGATGCCATGCGGGTGCCGAAATCGGCCGCCGCCGCTTTGGTAAGCCGATTGAAAATCGTGTCGGGCCTCGACATCGCCGAACGCCGGGTGCCGCAAGACGGCCGCACCAGATTGCACATCGACGGCAAAACGGTCGACGCACGGGTCAGCACGCTGCCCTCGGTGCACGGCGAGAAAGTCGTGATCCGCCTGCTTGCCAGTAGCGACACCGTGCCGACGCTCGAAGAACTCGGTCTCGACGATTCTCAACTCGAGGCGTTGGTCGCAGGATGCCTTGCGCCACAAGGACTTGTGCTGATAACTGGCCCAACCGGTTCGGGCAAGACGCACACGCTTTATTCGGCGCTTTCGCGGGTTTCGACGGCCGATAAAAATGTGGTGACTCTCGAAGATCCGGTCGAAATCCAGCTCGCCGGCATCACGCAGGTGCAGACCAACGAGCGCACCGGCCTCACGTTCACGACGGGCCTGCGATCGGTGCTGCGCCAAGACCCCGACGTGGTGCTCGTCGGCGAGGTGCGCGACAGTGCGACTGCCGAACTTGCCCTACAGGCCTCACTCACCGGCCATCTCGTGCTGACGACCCTGCACACGAACGACGCCGTCGCGGCATTGACCCGGCTGGTCGACATGGGCATCGAGCCGTTTCTCATTGCGTCGTCGCTGACTCTCGTCGTCGCACAACGACTGGTGCGCCGGCCATGTCGCGACTGCGCCGAACCGTACGAGCCGAGCGAGCGGGTGCTGACCGCTCTCGGCCTGCGCGAGGCTGACCTCGACGGCGCGACGCCAATTCACGGTCGTGGCTGTGCAGCTTGCGGCAATACCGGTTTTCGTGGCCGGGTCGGAATTTTCGAGGTGTTGCCGGTGACGGCGAGTGTGCGGTCAGCATTGATCCATACGCCGAACGAGGACGCCGTCGGAGCCGCTGCACGAGCGGCCGGCATGACCAGCCTGCGCACCGCCGGGCTGGCCCGGGCCCGTCGCGGCGAGACGACGTTCGAAGAAGTGCTTCGGGTCACGCAGGTCGACGTGGCAGACGGACGACGCTGCGCGTCGTGCAACCGCGACCTCGCCGACGACATGGTGGCGTGCCCGTGGTGTACGGCGGTCGTCAACGACGCTGACAGTTCGCATTGCACGTCGTGTGCGCGTCCGCTCGAACCAGATTGGAAAATCTGCCCCTGGTGCAGAGTCAGCCGGGTTTCACAGAATTCTAAGGTCGCGGACGACGATGCCACGAGCACCGGTGCCGGATCCCCCGTCGTCCAACTTCAGGACCGACGACGAAGCCCGCGCAAGAAATAGCAGCCTGCTTTCAGGTCGAGACTCGACCGAGCAGCTTGCCGAGCGCGTCGAGTTCGGACGCCGTGAAGCGGCCGACGAAATGCCGGGCCACCCCGTCGAGATGCACCCGTGACGATTCGCGCAGCCGGTCGATACCCGACTCGGTAGCGACTGCGAACAGCCCGCGCGCGTCGTCGGGGCAGGGCTCGCGGCGGACGAGGCCGTCACGTTCGAGACGATCTACGAGACGGGTCAGCCCGCTTCGTGAGAGCAGCACCCGCTCGGCGAGCTCCGTCATGCGCAGCCGGCGCTTCGGCGCCTCGCTCAGCTGAACGAGCACGTCGTAGGACGCGAGCGGGAGTTGCTGCGCCTCGTCGAGTTCGCGCTCGAGCGTCCGCAGCACGTGGGCGTGGGCCCGCAGGAACGAGCGCCAGACGAAGAGCTCGCCGGGCGACGGGCGCGCGGGCGCGCGGGACGCAGAACGGTCCAGGGTGGGCGACTGCTGTACAAAACCGGTCACATCCCGCATCGTAGGCCCGCGTACGATCGAAAACGTGATGCCAGCCGATCAAGCTCCGAGCGTGCCGCGTGATAAGCAGCCGATCGAGCTGCCCACCCAGGAAGCGATAACGGCCGCGCTGGCGACCGTCCAAGATCCCGACATCCACCGGCCGATCACCGAGCTCGGCATGGTGAAGAGCATCGAGGTCGGCCCTGATGGGGGCGTAAAAGTCCATGTCTTGCTGACAATTCCGGGCTGCCCCCTGAAAGACCGCATCCGGTCAGAGGTGACGAACGCCGTCGCCAAGGTCGGCGGAGTCACCGGTGTCGAGGTCGAACTCGGCTACATGAGCGACGAGCAACGGGCCGCGCTCAAGGACCAATTGCGCGGCTCCGCGGGTGCCGCCGAGAAGCCGATCCCGTTCAACGATCCCGACTCGCTCACCAACGTCTTCGCCGTCGCCTCGGGCAAGGGCGGCGTCGGCAAGTCGTCGATCACCGTCAACCTCGCCGTCGCGCTCGCCCAGCGCGGACTTTCGGTCGGCTTGCTCGACGCCGACGTGTACGGCCACTCGATTCCGCGCATGCTCGGGCTCGGGCCCGAGGCCCGTCCGACACAGGTTGCCGGAATGATCATGCCGGCGCAGGCCCACGGCGTCCGCGTCATCTCGATCGGCATGTTCATCGAAGGCAACACCCCGGTCGCGTGGCGAGGCACCATGCTGCATCGGGCACTCAACCAGTTCTTGACCGACGTCTACTGGGGCGACCTCGACGTGTTGCTGGTCGACCTGCCGCCGGGCACCGGCGACATCGCGATCTCGCTCGCCCAGTTCGTGCCCGGCGCCGAACTCGTCGTCGTCACCACTCCGCAACTTGCGGCGGCAGAGGTCGCCGAGCGGGCGGGCACGATTGCCCTACAGACCCGGCAACGGGTCGCCGGCGTCGTCGAGAACATGGCGTGGCTGCCGTGCCCGCACTGCGACGAGCGGGTCGACGTGTTCGGGTCCGGCGGTGGCGAGGCGGTGGTGGCAGCGCTGTCGCGCTCGTTCGGCGTGCCGATTCCGCTCCTCGGCCAAGTGCCGCTCGACCCACGCATCGTCACGGGCGGCGACGAAGGTCTGCCCTTCGTGCTCGCCCACCCCGATGCGCCGGCCGCGGCCGAGCTGGTCAAGATCGCCGAAACGCTGGCCATCCGCGAACGCGGTCTGGTCGGCCGTCCGCTCGGCCTGCAGCCGGCGTCGCGCTAGGGGCTGCGGCACCTCAGACACCTCGTGCACACCTCAGGCCAGCTATATCAGGCCTGAGGTTTACTTTCGGGGACTGCGGCTGCGGTGGGACGACGAATCCGGCACCGCCTGGCGGCGCTACGGCCTGCGGTAGACCACCGACAGCGCCGGACGGCTCTGCGTGCGCACGATCGCCCGCGCGTCGATCGACAGAATCGGCGCCATCGACGAAGCGACGACAACGGCACCGCCCGACGAGACCGACGGGCCGGCAACCGGCGCAGCGGTCGCGATCGACGACGTCGAAGCACTCGGGCCGGACGGCGTGCGCGCCGCACTGCTCGTACCGGCAAGCGAACCGCCACCGAGACCGACCATGACCGAGGCGGCAAGTCCAGCCGCTGCGACATAAGTGCCGTGCGGTCGGGCACGCGAGATGCGACCCGGACCGGCCGAGTCGCCCCGACCCCGGGGCGCCGCCTGCCCCGATCGCCACGGAGGTCGGCGGCTCGACGACGCAGGTGACAGGAACGACGAACCACCAGGCGTTGCCCACCCGGCCGTCGCGACACCAAGTGCACCGCGACCGACCACAGCCGACGCCGCGAAATCGGTGAATTCGCTGCGAACCGCGACGCCCAACAACGCATCGAACAGCCCTGACGGCAGCCCAGGTGTGGCCGGCTCGGTCGAGAGCCGGGCCTTCAAGGCACGCTCGGCATCGACAGCAACCCTGCAGCATTGGCAGCCGGCAACATGCGCGAGCGCATGCCGGGTGGTTTCGGCATCGAGTTCGCCGTCGACCAACGCCGAAACTGCGTCGCCCAAGTGCGTCATGCGAGCATCGCAGCGCAGCGAGGAGCGGAGCGGCGGACGTCGGCGGGGCAATGGTGCGTCATGAGACGGCGTCCAGAGCGAGCATCGCAGCGCAGCGAGGAGCGGAGCGGTGGACGTCGGCGGGGCAATGGCGCGTCATGACGTGGCGAGTCCTGTGACGGTTCGAGGGGTGAGGCGCGGACGACGGTCGGGCGCGCGGTGGGCCAACGCGTCGCGCAGGTGCGCGCGGCCACGGTGGATGCGGCTGCGCACGGTGCCGAGCTTGATGCCGAGCACGTCGGCGATCTCTTCGTACGAGAGGCCTTCAATGTCGCAAAGCACGACGGCCGCTCGAAACTCAGGTGCGAGCGAGTCGAGGGCGCGCTGCACGTCGTCGTCCCAGTGCGTGTCGTCGTACGCCTGCGCAGGGGTGGGCTCGCGGCCGGCCAACCGCTCGGGCGCGTCGTCGGCGAGCGCCTCGAACCTGATCCGGGCCTTGCGGCGCATGGTGTCGAGGAACAGGTTTGTCGTGATGCGGTGCAGCCAGCCTTCAAAGGTGCCGGGCGTGTACGACGACAGCGAACGGAACACCCTGACGAACACATCCTGGGTGAGATCTTCGGCGTCGTGGGCGTTACCGGTCAGCCGGTAGGCAAGCCGGTAGACACGCGGGCCATGGGTGCGTACGACGTCGTCCCACGCGGGCGGTTCCCACTCAGTGATCTCCGCCGAGGGGGTCTCCTTCGACGGGATCTCCGCTGACAGGGTCGTTGGCTCTGTCGATGCAGGGGCTCTTGACGGGGTCGGCTCGAGCAGCTCGGTCATCGGGGCGGCACCTCCACAGTGCGTTCGCGGCCGCGCGCGTCACCGGATTGGTGAGCGGCGAGCGCTGCTGGCATCGTGCGCCCCGTTCCTGAGGTTTTCCTGATGACCTGGTGCATGCAGACTGTCAAACGCATCACATCGGCAATCGGTTCCAGCGGTTGGCCGGACGCCGTCACCAGTAGGCTTCGGTCACCGTTCACGAGCCCGCCCCGGGAGGTCGACATCTCCGGTCTACAGGCGACATGGGAGTACACCGAGGCATTCATCGGTGAAGACGAGGTCCTAACCGCTGCCGCCGCGCGCGGCGCCGAGATGGGCGCCGTACCGATCAAGCCCGGTGGTGGCGCGGCCCTTCGGCTGCTCGCCGCGGCGGTCGATGCCCGCTCGGTGGTCGAAGTCGGCACCGGCTGCGGCACGTCCGGCATCTGGTTGCTGCGCGGGATGAATCCAGAAGGCGTCCTCACCTCGATCGACGCCGAAGCGGAGCACCAGCGGCTGGCAAAACAGGCCTACACCGACGCCGGATTCGCGCCCGCCCGCACCCGCTTGATCTGCGGCCCGGCGCTCGACGTCATGCCTCGACTCACCGACGCGGCGTACGACCTGGTGTTCTGCGACGCCGACAAGAAGGAGTACGCCGACTACCTGCGCGAGTCGCTTCGGCTGCTGCGGGTCGGCGGAATCGTCGCCTTCGATAACGCAACCTGGCACGACAAGGTCGCTGATCCCTCACAACGAGACCAGGCCACGATCACGATTCGCGAGTTAGGCAAGGCCGTTCGCGACGACGTCCGCCTGGTGCCGACGTTGATGCCGGTCGGCGACGGCCTGCTCGCAGCGGTCAAGCGCGAGGCGTAAGCCGAGCGCAGACCGCGCATGTGACAGCGGTCAAGCGCGAGGCGTAGTCGGCCTGGGTTCGCAACCCATCCTGCGAGAGGCGACTCGGAAACGGTTCCGCTCGACGCTCGATCCCAACGCACGCACGTCAACTCTTCGGTGAGGCGCCCGCGAGCAGGCTCGCGTAGTCGCTCGCTCGCAGCGGGCCGCCGGCAAGAGTCCCGTCAGCGAGCGGTACCGCGGTCGGCACGCCATCGAGGCTGATCTGCACCGCGGTCACGCCGGGGAAGGACACCGCAGTCATCACGATCTGCGCGGTGGCCAGCACCTGCTCACTGCCACGGATGTCGCCGAAGCTGCCGCTCAGATTGATCGTCGCGACCTCGGAGGAATCGACCGACGTACCGAGCAGCGCTGGGCTGGTATTGATAGCGGTTCCAAATCCGGCGGATGATTCGACGTCGGTCGGGCCCTTGAGCAAGCTGTCGATCAGCCCGTGCAGGGTTGCCGTCTGAGTACGCGGCCGGTGCACCGCGACCAGATTCGTATTGTTCACCAGGTAAATCGTCGAGGTCGGCACCTGCACGGTCGACTGCGGGGGCGACGGTTCGGGCGGTGCGAGCAACCCCGACGGAACCGCGTCGCTCGGGATCACGACCGCGTGACGCTGCCCGCCAAGACCGCAGCCGGCCAGCGCCAACACCATCGCGATCGCCGCGCACACGATCAACCAGCCGCGCCTCATGGCGTCTGCACCGGCAACTCGACGACGAACCGGGCTCCTCCACCGGGCCTTTCCTCAACACTGACGGCGCCGCCGTGCAACGCAACGTGTTCGGAGACCAGCGCGAGCCCGAGCCCGACGCCGGTGCCTGGCGCACGTCGTCCGGCCCCACCGCGGGCGAACCGCTCGAAAACCCGCTCGCGATCTGCTTCGGGCACCCCAGGGCCAACGTCATCGACTTCGAACCGGACGCCGCGAGCGGTGCGACAAAGCCCGAGCCGGACGACGCCGCCGGCGTAGCGCTCGGCGTTTTGAGCGAGGTTGGCGAACGCCCGCTCGATCCGGCGCTTGTCGATCCGAATCGACGCTTCTTCGGCGGCGGTGTCGACCTCTATCGCGCTGTTCGGGCACACCGTCGCGGCGACGCGCCTCGCGAACTCGCCAGCGACAACGTCGTCCAGGACGAGCGCGGTAGCGCCGGCATCGGCGCGCGAGATCTCGAGGAGGTCCTCGACTAGCCGCTGGAAGGCCGTCGTCTCAGCGCTCATGAGTTCGAGGGCCTGGCGTTGCGGTTCGGTCCAGCCGCTGGTGTTGCGGCCGAGCACGACGAGCGAGGTGGCTAGCGTCGTCAGTGGTGATCTCAGTTCGTGGCTGATGTCGGAGGCGAACCGCGCGTCGCGGGCCAGCCGTGCCTGCAGCGCATCGACCATCGCGTTGAAGGCGCCGGCGAGGCGAGCGAGATCGGGGTCCTCGGTCGCTCTCAACCGGGTGTCGAGGTTGCCGCCGGCAATGTCGTCGGCGGCGAGCGCGACGTCGCGCACCGGTTGCAGCGCCCGTTTGCTCGCCCAGATGCCGAGCATTGCCCCCGCGACTGTCGTCACGAACGCCGCGACGGCAAGCGACGCCGACAAGATGCGCAGGGTCGAGTCGAGTTCGTGAAGCGAAAATACCTGGAAATACACGGCGTCTACCGACGGGATCGGCACGGCCACCGCGAACTCGGTAGTGCCGTTTTGGCCGAAACGCTGGCTCGCCGGCGTACCGTTCAGCCCCTTGCTGAGGAGGTCGGCAGGCAGTCGGTTCGGACCGAGACCCACCGAGCTGACGAACCAATCTCGGCGGCGGTAGACCAATGAGTCGGATTCACTACCGGTCGGCAATGCGCCGAGAAATGCGGTGATGTCGGCGTTGGAGCTACGCAGGTCAGAACGCACCAGCGCAGCGTTCGCGAAGGTCTGCCGCCGGGCGGAAGATTGCCGCTCGCTCAGCAGGTACTTCCGGGCAAGCTCGAACGCCAGCGTGGCGACGACGGCGGCCAGCACGAGCGCGCCGACGCTGAACACCAGCGTCACGCGCGATCGCAGGCCCAGCCGCCGACGCCGCTTGCGTCTCACGGCAGCCCCGCGAAAGGAAGCGCGACAGGAATCACGGCAGCGGACCCGTCACGGCTGCAGTTTGTAGCCGAGCCCGCGCACCGTGACCAGCAATTCGGGCTGGCCAGGGTCGGTCTCGATCTTGGTGCGCAACCGGCGCACGTGCACATCGACGATCCGCCCATCGCCGAAGTAGTCGTAGCTCCACACTCGTTCGAGCAGCAGCTCGCGGCTGAACACCCGCTGCGGCGCCGAGGCAAGCTCGCAGAGCAGCCTGAACTCGGTGCGGGTCAAATGGATCTCGGTACCGCCGCGGCGCACCTCTCCGGCGTCCGGCCTGATCTCGAGGTCTCCGACCATGATGACCTCAGAGGTGCCGGACGACGCGGGCCGGCTCCGCCGACGTAGCGCCCGGATGCGAGCGCTCAATTCCTTCATCTCGAAGGGCTTCGTCACGTAGTCGTCGGCGCCCGCCTCGAGCCCGGCGACGACGTCATGCGTGTCGGTGCGGGCGGTAACCATGATGATCGGCACGTCGCTGGTGCGGCGCAGCTGGCGGCAGCACTCGAAGCCGTCGATGTCGGGAAGCATCAAATCGACGAGCACGACGTCGGCGCCGTCAGCAGCGAACAGCTTCAAGCCTTCTTCGGCCCGGTCGGCCTCGGCGACGTCATGGCCCTCGTCTTGCAGTGCGAGCCGCATCGACGTTCGGATGCGGTCGTCGTCTTCGATCAGCAAGATGCGCGACACGAAACTCCGTACGTCAGGTGGCGGGCTTTCGGCCAAATATGCCATGAACGCACGAACGCTGCCGTGGGGCCGCTAGCCCGGGTTGCCTACTGTCACGCAACCGCAAAGGAACGGGCAGGCGGTTGGACACATTGGACGCGCACGATCGGGTGCAAGCCGACCGGAAGGACCGCGCCGATGTACCAGCCGAGCAACCAGAACGTCTTCCGCTTCGATCTCGAGCACGAAGAGAGCAGAATCGTCGTCCGCCTGTGGGGTGAACTCGACCTCGCGAATGCGCGCCGGCTACGCGAGGCTTTCGGCGCGCTGGGCGACGGTGCCGAGAAAGAACTGCTCGTCGACCTCAGCGAAGTGCCGTTCATCGACTCCACCTGCCTGGCCGTGCTGGTGTGGGCGGGCAACCGGTGCCGCGAGCAGGGCCGCCAGCTGGTCTTGAAGTCGCCGACTCGCGCGGTCGTCTCGGCGCTCGCCGCGAGCGGCCTGCTGCGCTCGTTCCGCTACGACGCGTCGAGTCTCGACAGCGCTAAGCCCTGGCCGACCAGGCTGCCAGCGGAGCCCACCAGGCTGCCAGCGGAGTCGACGAGGCTGCCAGCAGCCGCGACCCCTCGGCCCCGCATGCCACAAGTCGCCCGATAGCTGGTACCGAGCTAGCAAGAGCGAGCTACCGCAAACCCCGCAGCGGGTCGGGCGCCTGCCCGGACGCCGGATCGGCCCCTGCCAGCCAGTGCAAAAGAAGTCGGACGCCGTATCCGGTGGGACCCTTCACCACCTCGTGTTCGTCGGCCTCTGCCCGGCCGACGCCGGCGATGTCGAGGTGCGCCCACCGGCGGCGTCCGACGAATTCACGCAAGAAGAGCGCGGCGACGATCGCGCCGCCCTTGTAACCCACGCCCGTTCCGATCGCCACGTTCGAAAGATCAGCAACCGTCGAGTCGAGTGCGTCGCGGTAATCGTCGACGAACGGCATCGGCCACACGTTCTCGCCACTCGCATCGGCCGCCCGCTGCAGCGCAGCTGCCAGCCGGTCGTCGTCGCAGAACATGCCCGCATGGCGTTTTCCAAGACCTGTCGAGATCGCTCCGGTGAGGGTGGCGAGGTCGATCACGACATCGGGATCGAGGTTCGCATCGGCATAGGCGAGCGCGTCGGCGAGCACGAGCCGGCCTTCGGCGTCGGTGTTCATCACCTCGACGGTGGTGCCGCCGTAATGGGTGATGACGTCGCTCGGGCGCTGCGCCGAACCCGACGGCATGTTCTCGGCCGCGGGCACCAGCCCGGTCACCTTCACCCGCACCCCGAGATCACGCAACGCCGACATCGTGGCGATCACCGCGCCACCGGCCGCCATGTCGGTCTTCATCGCGATCATGCCCGCGTTGGGCTTGAGCGACAGACCGCCGGAGTCGAAGGTGATGCCCTTGCCCACGAGCACCACGTGCCCGGCAACCGGTCCACCGGCAACATTCGCGGACGGCGTGTAGGTGAGTTCGATGAACCGCGGCGGGTTCACTGACCCCATGCCCACGGCAACGACGCCACCGAACCCTTCGGCCCGCAGCTCGCGATCGTCGCGCACCCGCACCTCGAGCCCAGATTTGCGCGCGAGCGCCTGGGCTTGCCGAGCCAGCCACGCTGGCGTCTTCGTCGACGATGGGGTGTTCGCGAGGTCGCGGGCAAGCAGCGCGGCGGTGGCCGTGGTGATGGCCGCCTGCAGCGCGCCAGAGCTTGCATCGGGCCGATCGGTGATCAGCCACACCGTCTTGAGCGTCTCGGGCTTCGGATTGTTCGTGACCTTGAACGAATAGCTGCCGAGCTGCAGGCCCTCGGCAAGCGCCCGGAGCCTGGCGGCGTCAAGGTGCGCGGCCAACGTAACCGCCGCCGACTCGACGGCCTTCAACCGCCTCGCGACCGCTGCTCCTGCGCGGCGCAGGTCGCGCGAGCTGCCCTCACCGATGCCAGCGGCAAACAGCAACCGGTCACCAACGGGGACGGCGACGACATCGCCAGGATTGCCTTTGATCTTGTCTCGTACGAGCACCGCCGCCAACGCGCCGAGGTCGGCCCCGAATGCTTTCGCCGCCTTGCGGGCGCGCGCGTCGAGACCTGCGCTGCCGGTCTCGCCGCCCGGCACCGTCAGCGGGACGACGAGCGCCGCGGCGGTGGCAGGCGCGGCTGCTGCGAGCTGGATGTGCGCCGTGACGATCAGCCGACCACGTTCTTGAGGGCGTCGCCCAGCGCGGCGGCTTCATCTGCGGACAGCTCGACGACGAGCCGGCCACCGCCTTCGAGTGGCACGCGCATCACGATGCCGCGCCCCTCCTTGGTGACCTCGAGCGGACCGTCGCCCGTCCGCGGCTTCATGGCCGCCATGCGTGCACCCCTTCCGAGACTGCTACTGGCTTACTTGGCTTACTTGGCTTGCGTGGCTTACTTGGCTAGCTGGTGCACTACTGCCGCCGGAGCGGAACTGCCCGACGGTTCGTGGTGCTTGCCATGATTATCGCGTGAACTAGGGGCAGTACGGAAACCGACCGCTGCAGCCACCCGATTGCCGCGCCGATCCGGGCGTTCCTTCCCTGGAGATCGACACGCAATCGACACGTGATCGACGTGCGACACGCCCGAGCGCAAGGAGAGAACGCCAATGCCCGAAACCGAGAGCGGTGTCCGGGTCGACAAGTCGGACCTCGCCGGCGCCGGAGGTGGCGGCGCTACCGCCGCCGAAGGTGGCGGCGCCGGAAATGGCGGCGGCGTCGCAACCGTGACGATCGAGCGGGCTCGCGGCGTTCTCGACACCGAGACCAAGATCACGCTCCGCGCCGTCCTTGAGGATCTCGCCGAGGACCCGGCGGTTCGGGCCGTGGTCCTCACCGGCTCGGGGGCCGCGTTCTGCGCCGGTCAAGACCTGCGCACGCATTCGGTTGCGCTGGGCGAGGACCCCGCTGCTGCCTGGAACACGCTGCGCGACCACTACAACCCGATCGTCACGGCGCTCGCGACCATGCCCAAGCCAGTGATCGCTGCCGTCAACGGCGTGGCTGCCGGCGCGGGAGCATCGTTCGCGTTCGCCTGCGATCTTCGGCTCATGGCCGACAGCGCGAGCTTTCACGTCGCATTCGGGGCCATCGGGTTGTCGGTCGACTCGGGCATGTCGTGGACTCTGCCGCGGCTCGTCGGTTACGCCCGTGCCGTCGACCTGCTGCTGCGGCCGCGGCCGATCACCGCGGCGGCCGCGCTCAGTCTCGGGCTGGCACACGAAGTGATGCCGGGCGCCACACTCGCGGCGCGAGCCGCCGCGTTGGCGGCCCAGTTGGCAACCGGCCCGACCGTCGCTTTCGGCGCGATGAAACAGGCGTTGGCGTTCTCGGCCGGCCACGGGCTCGCCGAGTCGCTCGACCACGAGGCACAGCTGCAACGGCGGGCGGGCACCACCGCCGACCACGCCGACGCCGTCCGAGCCTTTCTCGACAAGCAGCCGCCGACGTTCAACGGCCGCTGATGGCGCGCTGCTGATGGCGCGCTGCTGATGGCGCGCTGCTGATGGCGCGCTGCTGATGGCGCGCTGCTGATGCGGGTGCCACTGCTTGTGCGGAAACTTCCAGCCTCCTGGCGCACGAAAGTTTCCACTTAAGGCTGGCAGGCGGCCCGTGCGATGCACCCGCGCAAATGGTCGTTGACCATGCCAGTGGCCTGCATGTGGGCGTAGGCCGTAGTAGGTCCGACGAACCGGAAACCCCGTCGTTTCAGCTCTTTTGCCAGCGCGGTCGATTCGGGGGTAACTGCCGGGACGTCGGCGAGCGTTTTCGGTGCGGCCCGCCGTCCACCCGGCCGACCGGGCCGGCCGGTCGGCGCGAACGACCACACCA
This sequence comes from Acidothermaceae bacterium, assembly GCA_050743645.1. Lineage (GTDB taxonomy): Bacteria > Actinomycetota > Actinomycetes > Acidothermales > Acidothermaceae > JBOGEK01. The sequence continues at coordinate 4,822 of JBOGEK010000218.1, read as the reverse complement.
GGTCGGACAGCCCTTCCGGCAGTTCGGCCGCAGCTCGCGCATTTGCTATCGCAGCCTCGATTTTCGCGCGGTTGCGGATGATGCCAGCGTCGGCGAGGAGCTTTTCGACGTCCGCCTCAGTGAATTCGGCGACCGCGGATATCGAGAAATTCGCAAACGCAGCACGGAAATTGTCGCGTTTTCGCAGGATCGTGATCCAGGAGAGTCCGGACTGGACTGCCTCAAGCACGATCCGCTCGAACACGGGGTCGTCGCCACGCACCGCGCGACCCCATTCGTTGTCGTGGTAATCGATGTATTCGGGTGATCCGTATGCCCAGCCGCAACGCACGAACCCGTCGGGCCCGACGGTCACCGACTGCCCGCCTCGACAGAGTTTGCCAACCGCCGTAACGAAATCTTCAGCGCAGCCAAAACGATGGGCCGGACGGCGAACCACCCGAGCTGGCCGACCATGCCGAACGGAAGCCGCACCCATTCTGACCAGGTGACCCGCGAGCGCGTTTCGCCGATCGCCTCGACTTCGAACGCCGCCGAACCACGCACGATTCGGCCGATGTGGTCGACGCCGCAGCGGGCCGGATTCGCCGGTGGAGGTGACCAGTCAGTGACCACCATCGTGTCGCGCATCGCGATCGGGCCGACGCCCGTAATGCCGACGATGCCCACGCCCACGCCGGCAACCTCGGGGGTCGTGGCTTCGACGCGGGTAAGCAGCATCCACTCACAGTGGCTTCGCCACTCGACCAGCTTCGCCCACACGGCATGGGCGGGCGCGGCCACCTCGACAGCGACGACGAGTTCGGCCACGTCAGCTACTGGCCGCTGTTAGGACCGGCGCTGTTAGGACCGGCGCTGTTAGGACCGGCGCTGCTGGGACCGGCGCTGCTGGGACCGGCGCTGCCGGGATCAGCGGGTCGAGGTGGCGCGAACGGGTTGTCGGCAAGGGTTTCAGCGTCGTGCTCATGAAACGTCTGCTCATATATCGGCTCTTCGGACACCGCTTGGCGATCGGCAGGCGGCGCGAGCGGATCGACCGTCGGCGGCTGGGGCAGCTCGGGCATTCTGGGCGGTTCGGGCGCGACTGGCGCGATGCCCGGCTGAATCTGCGCGTCGGCGAAACGGTCCGGCTGGAAACCCGTGCCGGTGGGGGTTTCGGCGTCCGGCTCGGCCTGCCCTTGCTGCTCTGTCTGCTCTGTCTGCTCTGTCTGCTCTGTCTGCCAGGGCAACGGTTCACCAGAGTGGTCGAACGGCCGGCCGGTGAGCTGCTCGATGCGCGCATCACGCTGCGCGATCTCGAAACTGAGCCGGTCGAGTGCTTCGTCGACCTCACTCATGCGGTAGCCGCGAAACGCCAGACTGAACCGTGCGTTCGTGATGTCGTCGGGGCGCACGGTGCGACCTTCGGGGAGGTGGCGACCCGGCCAGTCGGGTGCGAAGTTGGTGATAGCACCCCCGTAGCCCATGGCGACAGCGGCGACGCCGAACACCACAATGGCGGCGACCACGATCTCGACGACAAGCACCCCCCGATGGTGCCATAACCGAACGAAGGACCTGCCGATGCCACTGCGACTGGGCGCGCACGAGTTCGCCGACGACGAGTTCGCCGTGATGGCGATCGTGAACCGCACTCCCGACTCGTTCTTCGACCAGGGCGCGACCTACGACGTCGCACCTGCGCTCGAACGCGTCGACCAGGCGGTCGCGGAGGGCGCCGACATCGTCGACATCGGCGGAGTGAAGGCAGGGCCCGGGCCTGAGGTCGACGAAGTCGAAGAGATCCGCAGGGTCGGGGATTTCGTCGCGCAGGTAAGAGAAAGACACCCATCGCTGGTGATCAGCGTCGACACCTGGCGCGCCTCGGTCGCGCGGGTCGTCGCCGAGGCAGGCGCCGACCTGTTGAACGACGCGTGGGCCGGCCATGACCCGGAGTTGGCGGTTGTCGCTGCCGAGACTGGCCTCGGCCTGGTGTGCTCGCACACCGGTGGCCTGCCACCGCGCACCGATCCGCATCGGGTGGCCTACGACGACGTGGTCGCCGACGTGGTAGCGACGGTGACCGGGCTGGCCGAGCGGGCGCTGTCGGTTGGCGTGCGCGCCGACGGCATCGTCATCGACCCCGCGCATGACTTCGGCAAGAACACCAGACATTCCTTGGAGGTCAGCCGGCGACTCGACGAACTCGTCGCTACTGGCTGGCCGGTGCTCGTCGCGCTGTCGAACAAGAAATTCATTGGCGAGACCCTCGACCTCGCGACGGGCGAGCGACTGGCCGGAACCCTGGCAGCCACGGCGATCGCGGCCTGGCAGGGCGCCCGGATCTTCCGCGCTCACCAGGTACGTGAGACTCGCCAGGCGCTCGACGTGGTTGCGTCGATTCGCGGAACCCGTCAGCCGTCGGTCTCCCGGCGCGCTCTCGCCTGACCACCGCACGGTCGCCTGACCACCGCACGGTCGCCTGACCGGCAATCGCTTTACCGAGCCCGAACATTCGACGAATGAAGCCGACATGCCCCGCGGCGATTCTCTGGGCAACGAACCCGAACCCCGAGAACTCGAACTCCCAGGAGGATCGTGATGAAGCACGTGAAGCGGAACCGCGGCTGGATCGCCGGCTGGGCGGCCGCCGGATTCGCCGTCACCGGCATCGCCGCCGCAGGTGTGGCGAACGCCGCGACGTCGAACGGCGCGCCGACGGCCACCAGCTCAGCGACGGGCGCCGACGCGACAACGCCCGCGAACCTGACGTCGTCGAACGCCGTGCGCGGCAAGGCACTGGCGAAGATCGAGCGCAAAGTCGCTGGCAAAGCGACGCATGGCGAGATCGTGCTAGACACCAAGAAAGGCTTGCAGACCGTCGATTTTCAGCGCGGCACGATCAGCGCCGCCTCGACCTCAGGGTTCGCAGTCACTGACAAGGGCGGGACGACGGAGACCTGGGCGTCAACGGCGACCACCAGAGTGCGTGAGCGTTCAGGTAAGGGCAGCAAGGCGTCGTCCGGCCAAATCGTTAACGGCGAGACCGCTGTCGTCATCGGGACGAAGGACGGCGACACCATGACGGCGCGCCTCGTCGTCGTCCTGCCCGCGACCTCCCAACCTTCGGCTCAGCCGACCGGCTGACCGAGCGCGTCGAGTACGTCGGCGTTGGGCAGCGTGGCGAGCAATTCGCCCGAAACGATGATCTTCGATTTGCGCAGACCGCTTCCGACGACGACCGGGCCAGCCTCGACAACCGCGCGGTCGACCAGCAGCGGCCAATCGAAAGGCAGCCCGATCGGCGTGATGCCGCCGTACTCCATCTGCGACTCAGACACCGCAACATCCATCGCAGCAAAGGAAATCTTGCGGACGTCGAGATGCCTGCGGACCAGGGAGTTCACATCTGCTCGGGTCGTCGCCAGAACGACGCACGCAGCTAGTTTCGTCACCTCAGCTCGGCGGCCCGAAACGACCACGCAGTTAGCCGACTCGGCAAGCAAAACCCCGTAGCGGTCGCAAAAAGCGGCCGTGTCGGCGAGCGCAGGATCGATCTCGGCGACGAATATCCGCGACGCCGCATCAGTAGGCAACGCCTGCAACGCCTCCACGACCGGCGCCGCCAGCAGATCGGTTCGCGACAGGGCCGGGACGCCGGAAAGCCTTGCCACCAGATCGATCACGGCTCCGCCTCCAAGACCTCGCCGACTGTCGGCAGCGAGAGCGGCGGGTGCGATTCGAGCACGTCGAAGGCCTCGGCGACCGACGTCGTCCAGGTAATCGCATCACGTGCCGCGGGCCGGGCGAACCCGCGCAGCACAAGGTCGTCGATCTGGGCGCGGAGCAATGCATAAACGCCATCAGGGTCGAGGACGACGAGGGGCTTGTCGTGCATGCCAAGCGAGCGCGCCACCCAGATGTCGAAAATCTCTTCGAGCGTGCCGATTCCGCCTGGCAAAGCGAGAAAAGCATCGGACCGCCTGTCGAGTTCGCCCTTACGTTCACGCATGTCATGAGTGACGACAAGTTCGTCGGCATCGTGATCGGCGATTTCCATGTCGACCAGCGCTTGTGGGATCACACCGACCGTGCGCGCACCACCAGCACGTGCGGCGCACGCCACCGCACCCATGCACGACACGGTGCCACCGCCCGATACCAGGCCGTGGCCGCGACGAGCCAGTTCGGTGCCGACCTCGGTAGCCAGCGCGATATAGCGTGGCTCGATCCGCTGACTCGACGCGCAGTAGACACAGATCATTGCCATGTGCTTACTCCGGAATTCCTTACCCTGATGCGCATTACTCGGTGGGCGCCGTTCGATACCGGTTGGCCTCGAAGCGCTCGATGATGTCGACGATCTCGTCGACGTCATCTGTCACCTGCAACAAATCGACGTCGCCCGCCGAGACCGTCGCCTCTGCGACAAGAGTGTCACGCACCCACTGCAACAACCCACTCCAATACGCCGAGTTGTACAAGATGACGGGAAATGAGGTCACCTTGTGGGTCTGCACGAGAGTCAGCGCTTCGAACAACTCGTCAAGTGTGCCGAATCCGCCGGGAAATACGACGAACGCCTGGGCGTACTTGACGAACATCGTCTTGCGGGCGAAAAAGTAGCGAAACTGTAAGCCGATGTCGACCCAGTCGTTGAGCCGCTGTTCGAACGGCAATTCGATGCCGAGCCCGACTGATGTGCCACCCGCCTGGCTCGACCCTTTGTTGGCCGCCTCCATGATTCCCGGCCCGCCGCCGGTGATCACGGCGTAGCCGGCCCGCGCCAGCGCAGCGCCAACGCGTTCAGCCGCCTCATAGTCGGGGGTTCCCGGCGCAGTGC
>JBOGEK010000217.1:0-7726 GCA_050743645.1 Acidothermaceae bacterium | reverse complement strand
CCGGATTCACATCGTTCAAAGTCAAGGTGGGTCGCGGCGTCGCGGGTGATACCGCGCGATTTAGGCTCGCACGCGAATTGGCGGGCGCTGCTGCGTTTATCGGAGCCGATGCCAACGGCGGCTGGAGCGTGTCTGACGCACGGCGGGCGATCCCGGAGCTGGCGGCAGCTGCTGCTGCATTCATCGAACAACCCGTCGCTGCCCGCGACATCACCGGGATGGCGAGCCTTCGAAGGGGCGCGTTGCCAGTCGTCGCAGACGAATCGGTTTACGGTGCCGGCGATTTAGCGCAGCTCATTCGTGCAGACGCCGCCGACGCGGTCAGCATCTATATCGGCAAGAGCGGCGGACTCGAGCGTGCCGTGCAGATGGCAAACACCTGCGCGATCTTCGGCATCGATGTCGTCATCGGCAGCAACGCAGAACTGGGCCTTGGAGCGGCCGCGCAGGCCCACGTGGCGAGCGCTTGCGAACGGCTCGGAAGCATCCCATCAGACATCATCGGCCAGCATTTCTATACTGACGACGTGTTGGCAGAGCCGATGGCGATCGACGGCAGCACTGCAGCCGTACCGATGTCGTCAGGCCTCGGCGTGACGGTGCGCGACGATATCGTGAGGTCGTTTCGATGACGACTCCGATCGTTGACGGTCACGTCGTCGTAAGTCACGACGAGACGGCAGACGACGTCCTTCATGCAATGGACGTGACTGGAGTCGACATCGCGTTGGTAAGCCCCGCAGACGACGAAGTTGCGGCTCGCAATCGCGAGGGAAATGATCGCGTGCTCGCGCTGTGTGCTCATTCGCCCGAACGGTTGTTTCCCTATGCCGTCGCGAGCCCCTGGTTCGGCGCGTCCGCCGTCCATGAACTTGATCGCGCGCTTTCGGCCGGTGCCCGAGCAGTCAAGATTAACTCGGCACTACAAGGATTTCTGCTACTCGACACGATCGTCGACCCCCTGATTGAGGTGGCTCGCGCGCACGGCGTCCTGGTGTACGCGCACACGGGTACTCCTGTGCACGCGTTGCCACTGCAGCTGGCCGAGCTTGCCTGCCGCTTTCCTGACGTCACGTTCATCATGGGCCGCTCCGGACGCACCGACTTCCGCGGTGATGCGCCGACGGCCCTCGCGATAGCACCGAATATCCTCGCCGACACTTCGCACGACTACGGCGTCACTGGGCTCACGAATATGTTTCGCGCCATTGGCGCACAGCGCATGGTGTTCTGCAGCGATCAACCCTACGCAACGGCCGCCGAAGGACTGCGCGCCGTGCGGGCGGTGGAGATGAGCGATGCCGAACGCGGCCGACTTCTCGGCGGCAATCTATTGGCGCATCTGGTTCCTGAGTTCAGTGAGCGCACTTGAGGCGCAGCGAGCCTTGCGACCACCGCGACCACCGCGACCAGGAGTGCAGGGCGCGATGACGACCGTCGCCGAGGTTCGATCGCTGTGCATCGAGTTGCTACAGGCCGCCGGCGTCCCTTCTGAACCTGCCTACCGAACAGCCACGGCCCTCGTTCTCGCTGAGATGTGGGGGCTTCCGTCGCATGGCCTGCTCCGGCTCCCGCATTATCTGCGCCGCATCGCTGCAGGCGGGATCAATCCTCGTGCCGAATTGACGGTCGCGAGCGCGCATGGCGCGACGGTCGCCCTCGACGGCAACGCAGGTCTCGGCCACTGGCAGTTGTGGGATGCCGTCGGTCGTGCGAGCCAGCTGGCGCGTATCTTCGGCATCGGGATGGTCTCGGTCGCCAACTCTAATCATTGCGGTGCGCTTGGCGCGGGCGTCATCGGGGCATTGCCCGACGGTCATATCGGGTTCGCAATGTCGAACGGGCCAGCAGTCATGCCGCCTTGGCACGGCCGCTCACCGGTGCTCTCAACATCGCCGCTCGCAGCGGCGATTCCGACGAGTCCTGCGCCGACGATCATCGATATGGCCACGAGTGCGGTGAGCCGCGGCGCGATAGCTGTCTACGCCGAGAAGGACGAGTTGCTGCCCGAGGGTTGGGCCGTCGATCGGGCGGGCGTCCCGACGTCCGACCCGCACAGCGCGCTTGCCGGCATGCTCATGCCGATGGCCGGCCCGAAGGGCTACGCACTCGCCCTGCTAGTCGAAGCGCTGACGGGTGCATTGGTCGGCCCGTTGCTCGCCGTCGACGTCGTCGACATGTTCGATCGTTCGCACGACGCGGTACCGCAGGGCATTGCGCATGTGGCATTCGCCATCGACCCGGCCTGTCTGGGTGTGGGCGGCCGCGACCGGTTGCATCGGTTGGCGAACTCGATCGCCGAGGCCGGAGGCCGGCTTCCCGGTGCGAATCGGGTGCTGCCTGCCGAGCTCCACGACGATGCCGCCTGTCCGACCTCACCTGCAACGATGCGTGAGATTCGGGCGTGCGCCGAGCATTTCGGCCTCGATTCGGTATCGGGCTGACGATGCGACCGAGAGACCCCCGCCGTTTGACCGCCTCAACCGCCTCGGCTAATCTGGCCAGTGGCAAGAGGTCTGACCTGTTAGGAGACCCGCAACGTGTTGGTTGACTTTCACGCCCACCAGCCGTCGCTTCGCGGTGTCTGGGGTCTCGACCTTTTTGCTGCTGACGAATACCTCGCGGTAATGGACCGTTACGGCATCGGCACTAGCGTCGTGCTCCCGCTCGACGGTCTATTCTTCGACGACCACGGGACCAACGACGAGGTGGCGTCGTGGTGCGCCAATTCCGATGGCCGGCTCGTGCCTTTCTGTACGGTGAACCCACGCGCGACCGATGCTGCCAAAGAAATCGAGCGGTGCGTCGGGGAGCTGGGTGTTCGCGGTATCAAGTTTCACCCGTGGTTGCAGGGATTCCACCCGAATGAGCCGTGCATGGTGCCGGTCTGCGAGATGGCATCCGAACTCGGCCTGCCGATGCTCTTCCACGACGGCACGCCACCGTACTCGACGCCGCTGCAGATCGGTGAGCTCGCCGGCCGATTCCCCGATCTGCAGGTCGTGCTCGGTCACGGTGGCCTTTATGACCTGTGGCCCGAGGCGATCGCGGCCGCCCGTCGCTACCCGAACTTGCACGTATGCATGACGAGTCTGCATCCCTACGCGATGAAAAAGATCACCGATGAGGTGCCGCTGAACCAGATCCTTTTTGGGTCGGACGGCGGCCTCGCTGCAATCGATCGTCAAGACTATGTCGAGGATCGGTGGCGCATCCTTCGCGATCTCGAACTCGATCCGGCCGTCATGCGCGCCATTTGCGAGGCCAACCCGCATGCGCTGCTGGAAAGGGACATGCTGTGACCACGTTGCGGATCTCTGTGCACCGCAGTGAACCCGATCGACTCGAAACCTTCGAAGTCGAGCGCGACGATCCGATGATGGTGCTCGATCTGCTGCTTGCGATCCAACGTACCCACGACGCGTCGGTGGGCTTTCGATTCTCTTGCCGGGTTGCGATGTGTGGCACCTGCACGTTGCGCATGGACGGCCGCACGGTGCTGGCCTGCCAGACACCGGTGCCCACCGACACCGACGAGATTCGACTCGACCCGGTCGCAGGCTTGCCCGTCGTCCGCGATCTCATTGTCGATACCGCACCGTTCTGGCAGGAGTGGGCATCCGTCATGCCGTATCTCGTGCCGAACGACGATCTCACCGAGCCGGCCGTTGTGCGGCCGGATTCGGCCGAACGCGAGATTATCGACCCGGCGCTCGACTGCATCGGCTGTGGTGCGTGCTATTCCAGTTGTGGCATCGCTAATTCGCGCCGCGACTTCCTCGGGCCGGCTGCGCTGAATCGCGCGATGGTGCTCATCGCCGACAGTCGTGATGCGGCCGCCGATGAACGGATGGCAGCGATCGACGGTGCGATGGGTGTCGACGGTTGCCACTACATGTACGGGTGCACATCGGTGTGCCCGAAAGGCCTTGATCCTGCGGGGGCGATCCGGCAACTGCGTTCTTGGAGACTTCATGGTCGCCCTTGACCTGCTCGACGTCGATCACATCGACACCGACATAGCCGTGATCGGTACCGGCGGTGCGGGGTTGATGTGTGTGTTGCACGCTGCGACTGCCGATCCGACCCTTGACATCACGCTACTGAGTAAGGGAGCGGTCGGCCGGTCGGGCTGCACCCGTATGGTGCAAGGCGGCTACAACGTCGTGCTCGACCCAGGTGATTCTCTCGAACTGCATTTCGCTGACACGCTTGACGGCGGGAAGTACCTCAACAATCAGGAGCTCGCCTGGACCCTCGTGAGTGACGCACCCCGCGTCATTCACGAGTTGGAGACTCGCGTCGGCTGCTTCTTCGACCGGCGTGAGGATGGCCGTATACATCAGAAAGCCTTTGCTGGTCAGGGTTTCGACCGCACCGTGCACCGCGGCGATCTCACCGGCATCGAGATCATGGGTCGGCTGCGCGACCAGATGTTCAGGCTTGGGCCGCGAGAACTCGAAGACGTGCGTGCGCTGGATCTCGTGTTCGACGACGAGGGCGAGCTGGCCGGGCTCACTGGGCTCGATGTGCGCACCGGCCGTTTCGTCGTCATCCGTGCGCGGGTGGTGGTCGTCGCGACCGGTGGCGCAGCCACGATGTACCGCATCGCTGCGCCCGCTCGCGAGAAGACCGGCGACGGCATCGCGATGTGCTATCGGGCCGGCCTCGAAATGCGCGACATGGAAATGATGCAGTTCCATCCGACCGGACTGCTCGCGGGCAATTCGCGGCTCACGGGCGCCGTGTTGGAAGAGGGCCTTCGCGGCGCAGGTGCTTTTCTGCTCAATGCCAACGGTGAGCGCTATATGTCGCGCTACGACGCTGAACGCATGGAGCGCTCCACGCGCGACGTCGTGTCACGCGGGAGCTACACCGAGATCATGCAGGGCCGCGGGACGGCATCCGGTGGGGTGCTGATCGACATCTCACATCTCGGGGTCGAAGAAGTCGAACGTCGCTTTCCTGGCATGGTGGCCCGGACTCGGCAGATCGGAGCCGACCTCGCGCGCGGGCCGGTCGAGGTTTCGCCGACCGCGCACTTCCACATGGGCGGCGTGGTTATCGATCCGGATTGCCAAACGTCGATCGGTGGGTGCCTTGTCGCAGGCGAAGATGCTGGCGGCACGCACGGCGCGAACCGGCTCGGTGGGAACGGAGTCGCGGAATCGACGGTCTTCGGTGCGCGCGCTGGTGATACTGCCGCCCGCACCGCCCGCGCGCGGCAGTTGCGGACGCCGGACGAGCAGCAGGTGGCCACGTCGATCGCGCGTGCAGTTGCACCTCTGCAGCGAGACCGCGGACCGTGGCCGTTCGCGCTGACCGCCGAGCTGAAGGACCTGATGTGGCGCTGCTGCGGTGTCGTGCGAGACGAAGCGGGCCTAAACGAGGCTCGCACGGCACTGGATGGACTCGAACAACGGTTGACTGAGGTGTCGGTGCCAGGGCCGCCGCGGGCCAACTTCGCCTGGCAAGAGGCGCTCGACCTGGAGAACCAGCTGACCGTTGCCCGCCTAGTGGTGGAATCCGCCTTGCTGCGCAAGGAATCTCGCGGTGCGCACTTTCGCTCAGACTTCCCCGAGCGCAATGACGACGAATGGCTGCGGTACGTCGTGCTGCGGCGCGGACGCGATGGTTTCGATGTCGACATGCGCCCGGTCGAATTCAGTCGAAGCGAGATCCCGACGAAGGCGGTGGCCAATCCATGACCCTCGCGCAGTCACTTTTCCTCGTTGCGCTCACCGTGGTCATTGTGGTGATCCTCGGATTCAGCGCGCTCGTGCTGAACTCCGCAAGGTCAAACGACGGTGGTGGCTACATCAGCCTGGTGTTGGTAAAACGTATGATCCGATCGCCGCGTGAACGCGCCGAAGTCAACCGTTGGGCGTTCTACCTCCACCGCATCACCGGCTTCCTGGTGTTCGGGTTCCTCGCGCTGCACATCGTCGACGTCAGCCTCTTCTCGTTCTCCCATTCCGTCTACAACAACGTGCACACTCTCTACAGCACGCCGGTCATGCGACTCTTCGAATGCGGTTTGGTGTTCGCGGTGTTGTTCCACACTCTCAATGGCCTGCGGTTGCTCGTCGTCGATCTCGCAGACCTGAGTATGGCGGCGGCGACCAAAGCACTTGGCGTCGTTGCGTTTCTGACCCTCGGCTTCGGCGTTGCCGGGTGCTGCTTCGTCCTGGCGCCGGTGTTCTCATGAGCACGACGACTCGACGCGGCGCCGTGGCCAGCGACGGCCAGACCCAGGCCGCAAAGCAGCAGAGCCGCCGTGTCACCTACCTCATGATGCGGCTGACCGGCGTCCTGCTTGCCGTGCTTGTTACCGGGCATCTGGTGGTGACCCACGTCGTCACTGATGTCGCCAGCACCGACGCCAGCTTCATCGCCAAACGCTGGGGCTCGGCGCTTTGGGTGACCTGGGATTCGTTGATGCTTGCCGCGGCCCTCGCGCACGCGGGCGCGGGCGTGTGGGCGGCGCTTGACGACTACGCCCATGATCCCGCGCTCCGTCTCAGGCTGCGTCGCGGTCTCGTGGCGGGCACCGTCGCGCTCTTCTTTTTCGGGGCCTACGTCATAGCGAAGGCCGTCTACTCGTGATGGGACACACGCAATGATCGAGACCGTGGATGACGAGTTCTACGCGGTGTTGGAGGCTACCGCACGCGAGGCCTACGTCATGTCGTTGAAGGACATTCCGGTCGACGTCCGAGATGGCTTGCGCGCTGCCTTAAAGACCGAAACTCATGCGCGCGCGATTCAAATCATGCAGACGATGCTCGACGCCGTCGAACTCGGCGACACCGGCATGATGGTCTGCCAAGACACCGGGATCCCGATCTATTGGCTGCGCATCGGTACGGCAAGTTACGTTGACGGCGGTCGCTTGCGCGACGTCATCGAGACTGCCACGCGCAAGGCCACGTTGGAAACGCCGTTTCGGTCGAGCATCGTGCATCCGATCGAGCGCACGAACCGGCAGGATTCCACCGGAGAAGGTGTTCCGGTGCTGCATTTCGATTTCACGCCCGGCGCCAACTACCTTGAGCTGCTCATGATGCCGAAGGGTTCTGGTTCTGAGAACTGGTCGTTCCTGAAGATGCTGCTACCCGCAGACGGCGAGCCCGGTATCAAGAAGTTCATCCTCGAAAGCGTTGCGGCCGCGGGTGGAAAGGCGTGCCCTCCGCTCGTGGTGGGCGTCGGCCTCGGCGGCACTTCCGACCAGTGCGTCGCGCTGGCAAAAGAAGCGACCGCACGACCGGTCGGCATGCGGCATCCCGACCCGAAGGTAGCGGCGTTCGAGCTCGACATGCTTGCGCAGATCAACCAGCTCGGCATCGGCCCGCAAGGCCTCGGCGGTGACACCACCGCTCTCGACGTCCATATCGAAAGAGCGTGGACGCACAACTCGATGAATCCGGTAGCCGTGAGCATGCAGTGCTGGCGCGGTGAGCGTCGTCGAGCCCGCATCAACTACGACGACCTCAACGTCGACTGGGGTTACTGGTGGTAGAGCAGGCCCTCGCGACGGGCGTCCGCGAGGTTTGGCACCGGCTCGACGCCGACCGGGTAATCGCTGTGGCCAAAGCGATTTGTACTGTGCCGTCTCCCCTCGGCGACGAAGGGCCGTTGGCGGCGTTGATCGCCGAACTCCTCGACCACCCGGCCATCGACGTCCACGTCGAAAACGTCGTCGCCGGCAGGCCGAACGTGGTGGCAA
>JBOGEK010000216.1:0-9194 GCA_050743645.1 Acidothermaceae bacterium | reverse complement strand
GGGATTGCTCGCGCGGCGCGGCGCGGCGGTATCGGCCATCCTGCTAGGCGATCGCGCGCATGCAGGAGGGCTCGCTGCACTGCGGACGGCCGGCGGCCGGGTAGCTGATCCGGCCGTGCTCGGTGGTGCCGACCTGGTGATCGACGGCATTACCGGGATCGGCGGAAGCGGCGGTCTTCGAGATGCCGCGGTCGCTGCTGTGGCGCAGATTTCGTCGTCCGCGATCGTGGTTGCCGTCGACGTACCGAGTGGTGTCGATGCCGACACCGGCGAGGTGGCCGGGGCGGCGGTGCGCGCAGCCGCCACGGTGACGTTCGGCACCTGGAAGCCGGGGCTGCTCGTCGACCCAGGGGCGTCATACGCCGGCGCGGTCGAGTGCGTCGACATCGGCCTGTCGCGTTTTCTGCCCAACGGCTTGGTTTCTGCCTTGCAAAGTATCGATGTCGGCGCGTTGTTGCCGGTGCCTGACGCCGAATCCGACAAGTACCGGCGAGGCGTTCTTGGCATCGTTGCGGGCAGCCGCACGTACACCGGTGCGGCGGTGCTCGCCACCGGGGGAGCGTTGCGAACAGGTGTCGGCATGGTGCGGTTCGCGTCGGTTGCGCACCCGGCCGAGCTGGTGCGCGCGCGCTGGCCCGAGGCCGTGGCCACGGTTTTGCCCGACGACGGCGCGGGTGTGCTCGACGTCGGTCGGGTTCAGGCCTGGGTCGTCGGACCAGGAATCGGCACGGACGACGTCGCAGAATCTCTTGTGGAACAGGTACTTTCGGCTGATGTTCCCGTTGTCGTCGATGCTGACGGGCTGACGATTCTCGGCCGGAACCGGGAATTGCTGCAGGCGCGAACTTCGCCGACGCTCGTTACGCCGCACGCCGGTGAACTTGCTCGCTTGCTCGGTCTTGAGGATTCCACCCGTTCTGACATCGAGGCTCGCCGGCTGCATTACGCAAGTACCGCGGCGGCCGAACTTGGCGTGACCGTTTTGTTGAAAGGCTCGACCACCGTGGTGTGTACGCCTGACGGCGCTGCCCGGGTCAACCCGACGGGCACGGCCTGGCTCGCAACCGCCGGAAGCGGCGACGTGCTTTCGGGAATCACCGGTGCGTTGTCGGCGGCGGGATTAGCGCCGTTCGATGCGGCTTCGTGCGCGTCGTATCTGCATGGCGCCGCCGCGCGATTGGCGGCCACCCGTGAACGCGGCGACGCGTCGATCGGCGAGGCGTCGATAATCGCGGCCGACCTGTTCGACGCTTTGCCGTCGGCAATCGCAGGCGTGCTGGCGGCGGGCTTTTCGTCGTCCGACCTGGTGGGGTTGGGGCGCAACCGTGGCTGACGGCCGTACCGGCCCCGACGGTCGAAAGTCGCCTGCCACTAACCGGACGATCCGCGACGACGACTGGGATTCTCGCGACCTTTCGCAACTGGCCTACGAACAAGTCGAGTTCGTCAACGTCGACATGACCGAGGTCGAGAACGTGGGCGGCGCGTTCGCACAATGCGTCTTCCGCAACGTGAAATTCAACGCCTCTCGGCATCGCGACGCTGCGTTCGTCAACTGCACGTTCACGGCCTGCTCGTTCTTCGACGCCACGTTTACCAGTTGCAAATTCGTGGGTTCGTCGTTCGAACGCTGCTCATTCAGCCTGCTGAAGGTCGCTGGCGGTGACTGGTCATTCGTCGGCTTGGCTGGCGCCGACCTGCGCCACGCATCTTTCGCTGACCTGCGCATGCGTGAATGCGACCTCAGCGGAGCGAAATGTGCAGGCGTGAAGCTACGCGGTGCCGATTTGTCGGGTGCGTCGCTGCACAACACCGATTTTGCTGACGCCGACCTTCGTGGCAGCGACCTGTCGGCACTTGACCCGCTCGCGGCCGTTGTAAAAGGTGCGATTGTCGACGGCGAGCAGGCGGTGGCGATCGCCACGGCGCTCAGGTTCGACGTACGCCTCGGCGAGTCGCAACCGTAAGTGGGTGCGAGCGTCGGCGCGCATCGTGGGTTTTCACGTGTCGGCGGTATCAGCGCGTTGGTTCGCGGTTCTCTTCAGTCAAGGCCATAACGGAGGCGGCGTAGATATCGACGTCGGTATCCCGCGACGTCGGGTATGAGGAGATGCAGTGAACGAGGCGTTCTACGAGCAGGTCGATGACGGCGAACAATGTTTCGTGGCCTCGCCGTCGACAAGGGGGCCGTGGTCGCCGCGATTCCAGCACGGCGGCCCGCCATGCGCTCTGTTGACCAGGGCGTTCGAGCGACTGGTCAGCAACGACGACCTGCGGCTCGCGCGGCTGAACTTCGAGTTCCTTTCACCGGTGCCGGTTTCTGAGGTGACAGTCGTTGCTCGAGTTGCCAAGCCGGGCCGCAGCGTCGAGCTGCTGACCGCCGAACTCGTCGCGCGCGGGCGCACCGTCGTCCAGGCGCAGGCCTGGTGTGTGGCAGCGGTGCCCGACGAGATTCCCGACGACGCTGTGGCGTTGCCCGGCGTCCCGGCGGCCTTACCAGGACCGCAAGAGCAGAGCAGACCAGCTGAAGATGCCGCGATCATGCAAGGATTTCTGCTCGATTCGGTCGAGTGGCGGTTCGTTCGGGGCGATTTCTGCGAGCACGGACCGACCCTCGCCTGGGCGCGGTTGCTTCCTGCCCTGGTTGCAGGCGAGCCAATTTCTGCGTCGCAACGGTTGGTGGCACTCGCCGACACCACCAACGGTTTGAGTGGCGTGCTTCCGGTCTACGACTGGATGTTCATGAACACCGACCTCAGCGTGCGCCTGATGCGGCCGCCGATCGGCGAATGGCTGTGTCTTGACACCGAGACCGAGATGGTGGGCGGCGGCAGTGCGCACGCGACCGCCGCGATCCACGATGCGCACGGCGGCTTGGTGGCGCGGGCGGCGCAGTCGCTGTTCGTGGGTGCGCGCTCGACGCCGGTGCCCAGGCCCCCCGATTGGGCGCAAAGGTACCTGGGCCACCAGGTTAGCCGCCAACTTGACCGGGTGCCTGCTACGTGACGCGCCGCCGCCACCTACGGCGGCAACTGTCAGGACGGATTCTCCGTCGATGGCAGACTTGGGCTCATGGACCCCGATCTCTCCGGCGCACCGCGGGCGGCGGCCCGCATCGACCTTGCCGCGATCGCGTCGAACGTGACGCGGATCCGCGACGTCGTCGGCGCGGCGGAGGTGATGGCCGTCGTCAAGGCCGACGGCTACGGACACGGACTGGTGGCGAGCGCGAAAGCCGCGCAAGCTGGTGGTGCCGGCTGGATCGGAACGGCGTTCGTCGAAGAAGCGGTGGCGCTGCGCGCGGCAGGAATCACCGGCCGCATCATGTGCTGGCTCGCCGCACCCGGTGAATCGCTGACGTCTGCAGTCGCGGCAGACGTCGATGTGTCGGCGTCGGCACCATGGATGATCGACGAGATCGTGACAGCGTCAACCGCAACTGGCGTCACCGCGCGGGTGCATCTGAAGGTCGACACCGGACTTTCGCGCGCGGGAGCCACGATTGCCGAGTGGCCCGATCTCGTGACCGCCGCGTTGAAAGCCGAGGCGGCAGGTGCGATCCGCGTCGTCGGGTTGTGGTCGCACGTTGCGCACGGCGACGATCCGACCAACCCGGTTATGGCGAAACAGGTGCAGGCTTTCTCCGAGGCTGTCGAGTCCGCCGAACAGGCCGGTGTCCGGCCTGATGTTCGGCACCTCGCCAACTCGGGGGCGTCGTTGCACGTGCCAGCCGCGCGGTTCGACCTGGTGCGAGCAGGCATCGCCACGTATGGGCTCGCGCCGGCGCCGCAGTTCGCTGATGCGCGGTCGCTGGGTTTGCGGCCAGCGATGACGCTGACTGCCAGGCTTGCACTTACCAAGAAAGTGCCTGCAGGTACGGGTGTTTCGTACGGGCATCGTCATCACACCGACGCGGCGACCACCTTGGGTCTGGTGCCGCTCGGCTATGCCGACGGCATCGCCCGGTCGGCGAGCAATCGTGCCGAGGTCTTGGTGTGTGGCGCCGGTCGCTCGATTCGGCCGACGATCGCCGGAAGCGTGTGCATGGATCAGTTCGTGGTGGATCTCGGTGCAGATAGTGATGATGCTTTTGCCGCAGGCGATGAGGTGTTGCTGTTCGGCCCCGGTGACGACGGCGAGCCGACTGCTCAAGATTGGGCCCAGGCCTTGAACACGATCTCGTACGAGATCGTCACGCGAATCGGGCCGCGGGTACCGAGGATCTACACCGCATGAGCGAATCGTCGACGGATTGGGACACGCTCGCTGCCCGGATTCGCGGTTGCACCGCATGTTCTGAGCTCGCTTCCGCGCGCACCACCGTAGTCGTCGGCAGCCATCCTGACCTCCGCGCAACAGTGATGCTTGTCGGCGAGGCTCCCGGCGCGAACGAGGACGAGTCGGGAATTCCCTTTGTCGGTAGGGCTGGGCAGCTGCTCGACGAGTTGCTGGCCGAGGCCGAGATGCCGAGAAACACCGTCGCAGTAGCGAATGTGTTGAAGTGCCGGCCGCCGAAGAACCGCAAGCCAAGTCGATCCGAAGTCGCGAACTGCCGTAGCTGGCTTACCGCGCAGCTCGCGATCGCCGATCCCGCGATCGTCGTCGCGCTCGGCGGGACCGCGGTCGAGTGGTTTTTCGGAGCAGGTGCGAAGATCGGCGTGCTGCGCGGGCGTTTCCACGAGATCGGCGGCCGCCAGGTACTGCCGACCTACCATCCGTCGGCGGCCATCCGGTTCGGCCCACTTGGCATGCCACGGGCTGCGTTGCGTGAAGATCTCGTGCTGGCCGCAGTTCGGTCGGCGCAACTCGCCGCGACGAAGGGAGTGCGATGACGATCGACATTGTCGTGGCAACCGCGGCAAAAATGCGAGATATCGGACGACGGCTGGCGCCCATTCTTCGGGCAGGCGACCTTGTCGTGCTCACCGGTTCGCTTGGTGCCGGCAAGACCACGTTGGCGCAAGGGATTGGCGACGGCCTCGGGGTGCGTGGAGCCGTGACGTCGCCGACGTTCGTGATCGCCCGGGTGCATCCGTCGCTCGATGCCGGGCCGGCGCTGGTGCACGCTGATGCCTACCGGCTCGGCGGCCGGCTCGAGGTCGATGACCTCGACCTCGACGAATCGCTCGCCGATTCGGTCACGTTGGTCGAGTGGGGCGAGGGACTGGTCGAGAACCTCTCAGCGGATCGCCTGGAGATCGAGATCGTGCGCCCAGAGGGCGCGGTTGACGCGGTTGGCGCCGTTGGCGCTGTGGACGCCGCATCGCCCGACAACGTCGTCGATGCCGGTGATGAGCCTCGTCAGCTGCGGGTCACCGCGCGCGGCGCGCGCTGGCACGATGCCGATCTCTCCGCGCTCGCGAGCTAGGCTCGATCTGTGCTCCTCGCTTTCGATACTGCAACCTCGGCAGTCACCGTGGCGCTGCACGACGGTGATCGGCTGCTCAGCGAGCACACCGTCGTTGACGCGCGCAGGCACGGTGAACTGCTCGCCCCAGGCATCGCGCGAGTGCTTGCCGACGCCGGAGTATCGGCGTCCGACCTCACTCGCATTGCCGTCGGCGTCGGACCCGGACCTTTCACCGGTCTTAGGGTCGGGCTGGTCACGGCGAGAGCGATGGCAGACGCGCTGGCGATTCCGGTAGACGGCGTCTGCACTCTCGACATCGTCGCGGCCGCGGTGGTGTGCGAGGGGCCGTTCCTCGTTGCGACCGATGCGCGTCGTCGTGAGATCTACTGGGCTACGTACAGCGAGGCGGGCGTCCGAAACGAAGGCCCGAATGTGAGCAGGCCGGCTGACGTCGCGTGGTCGGGCCCGGCCTTCGGTGCGGGCGCACTGATGTATCGCGATGCATTCGCTGCAGTGCACGAGCCGCAATTTCCGAGCGCGGCGACGCTCGCGGCAATGGCGGCGGCCAAGCGGGCGATCGTGTTGCCGCCAGATCCGCTGTATTTGCGTCGTCCTGATGCCGTCGAACCTGCGGCGCGCAAGGCAGTGATACCGGCATGAGTGCGATCGACGTCACGACCGTGACACTGCGCCCCATGCGCTGGTGGGACATCGAGCCCGTCATGGCGATCGAACGCGAGCTTTTCGGCAACGAATGCTGGACCGTGGCGATGTTCTGGTCGGAGTTGTCGGAGTACGACACCCGGCATTATCTCGTCGCCCAGGACGGCGACGACATCGTCGGCTACGCCGGACTTTGTGCTTACCCAGACGAGTCTTTCGTGCAAACCTTGGCCGTCCGCACCCATCGCCAGGGCCGTGGCCTGGGCGCAAAGTTGCTTGCCGCGCTCGTCGACGAAGCGCGGCGCCGCGACGAGCCGATGGTCGGTCTCGAAGTGCGTGCCGACAATCCGGTCGCCCAACGGCTCTATCTCCGGTTCGGCTTCGAGCAGGTCGGAATTCGCAAAGGCTACTACCAGCCGAGCGGCACCGACGCGGTCTTGATGGTGCTCAGTTTGAAGGACGTCGACCCCACGAAATGGGCCGGTAATGGCTGACGAACCGCTGGTGCTCGGAATCGAGACATCGTGCGACGAAACCGGAGTCGGCATCGTCCGCGGCACCACGTTGCTCGCCAACGAAATTGCGTCGAGTGTCGATCAACACGCGCGCTTCGGTGGTGTGGTGCCCGAGGTTGCCAGCAGAGCGCACCTCGAAGCGATGGTGCCGGCGATGCAGCGTGCGCTCGCCAAGGCCGAGGTGTCGTTGGCGGACGTCGATGCGCTGGCCGTGACGGCCGGTCCCGGATTGGCCGGTGCACTACTGGTCGGCGTGGCGGCCGCGAAGGCCTACGCGCTGGCCTTTGGCAAGCCGCTCTACGGCGTGAACCACCTGTCCGCCCATGTCGCGGTCGACGTGTTGGAGCACGGGCCGCTGCCAGAACCCTGCGTGGCGTTGCTGGTTTCGGGCGGTCACTCGTCATTGCTGCTCGTGCCCGACATCACGAACGACGTCAGGCCAATGGGTTCGACGGTCGACGACGCGGCGGGGGAGGCGTTCGACAAGGTCGCGCGAGTGTTGGGCTTGCCTTTCCCGGGCGGCCCGCACATCGACCGCGTCGCGCGAGACGGTGACCCGCAATTCGCGACCTTCCCCCGCGGCAAGCGCGACGACGGAACCTTCGATTTTTCGTTCTCCGGCTTGAAAACCGCGGTTGCCCGTTGGATCGAGGCTCGTGAGCGCGCAGGCGAGCCGGTGCCCGTCGCCGATGTCGCGGCGTCGTTTCAGGAGGCGGTCGCCGACGTGCTGACGGCGAAAGCGGTCGCCGCGTGCCGCGACGCAGGGGTCGATTACCTGCTGATCGGTGGTGGCGTGGCGGCGAATTCGCGGCTTCGCGAACTCGCCCAACAACGCTGCGACGCGGCGGGCATCAGGCTTCGAGTTCCGCGACCAGGCCTGTGTACCGATAACGGCGCGATGGTGGCGGCCTTGGGTGCACGCTTGGTCGAAGCGGGCCGATCGCCGTCGGCACTCGACCTGCCCGCTGATTCGTCGATGCCAATCACGGAGGTGCTGGTGTGATCGCACGTATGTGGGAAAGCCGCATCAACAGTGGCCAGCTCGACGAGTTCTGCGCGTGGGTGCGCGCCGACGCGTGGCCACAATTCCGTGTGGCACCAGGTTTTTCGGGTGGCGAGCTGTACCGCTCCGACGACCAGGGGAGTGTCGTCGTCTTGACCCGCTGGGTCGACGCCGACACGCTCGCTGCCGGCAACGCGTGGTTCGACCTCGGCGCCGAACGCTTCTCGTCCAGCGAGGCAAATGCGTGGGAGTTCGTGCCGGTGCCGGTCGACGATTAGTTCTTCGAACCGGTGGATCGGGCTATGAGCACCTGACGTCTGCCCTCGATCAAAGCGAGGACGACGACCGCGCGCCGATCGCCGGAAAGCCTGAGGTCACGGCGCAATTGCTCCACGTCGACCGCCGAGCCTCGCTTCATGATGGTGACCGCGCCGACCGATCTGGCGCGGAGTTCGTGTCGCAGTTGCTTCAACGAGAACGCCATCACGTGGTCGATCTCGAACGTGTCGGCGAACGGCGTGCTCACCAGCAGGTCGCTCGTGACGTATGCCGTTGTCGGATCGAGCAGCCGCCCGCCCACTGCATCGGCCAACTCCGCCACGAGATGTGCTCGCACGACGGCGTCATCGGGCTCGTACAGATAGCGCAATGGCCCGCCGGTCCGCGCTACGGCGTCGTCCGGCACCAAAGTCGCGCCGCTTGGTAAAAGGGTTGCTCGTCGAGAAACGCCTTTGGTGGCAAGGGTTCCTGACCAGAGCACCGCTTCTTTGAGGTCGCCTCCGAACGACACCCACTCGGCCTCGACACCTGCGGGAACCAGCTCGTGTGGGATTCCGGGTGCTACCTTCACCGCCGCCGGCATCGATGAAAGCAGCCCTTCGACGAATGGCCACGCCGGTGAATATGCGCGGACGTCGAACGCGCGGCGTCCGTCATGGCGGCGGGCGGGGTCGAGGAATGCGGCGTCGAAAGGGCTCCGGTCGAGTGTCTCGACGTCGAGGCACTCGACACTCGCTGCAGGGAATGCCAAGGCGCGTACGTTGGCCCGCGCGACTTCGACGGTGAGCGCGTCACGATCGAACCCGGTGACGTCGCATCCGGCGGTTGCCAGCGCCCGCAGGTCGCTTCCGATGCCGCAACAAAGATCGGCGATCCGCGGCCGGCGGCCGAGGTGTTCGTGCAGCCGGGCGAACCGTGCTGCGCGGTGATCGGCGACCTCTGTGCGGGTGGCCTGCTCGAGACCGTCGGGTGTGAACCACATCACGTCGGCGGTCGCGCCGAACTTTGCCCTCCCGCGGCGTCGCAACTGCGCTTGGGTGATCGCCGCTGCTGCGATCTGAGCGGGCAGCTGATCGAAACGGCGGCGAATCGCGGTCGCTACCCGCAACGGGTCGCTCCCGGCGTCCAGCTCTTCGGTCGCAACCTCGACGGCTCGGACGGCTTGGACGGCTTGGACTGCCTCGCCGGCCTCGCCGCCGAGTGGCGTGAGCAGGCTCGCGAAGCTCTCGACGTCCATGGCGGTCATGCTGTCAAGTCCAGGCTTCGCCTGGCACTCGGGTTGACGTCCAGGCTTCGCCTGGCACTCGGGTTGACGTCCAGGCTTCGCCTGGCACTCGGGTTGACGTCCAGGCTTCGCCTGGCACTCGGGTTGACGGAGTGCTAA
>JBOGEK010000215.1:0-3475 GCA_050743645.1 Acidothermaceae bacterium | reverse complement strand
GATTGAGGTTGACCACGACGAGCACCGTGTCGTCGCTGCCGTCGCTTCCGTCGCTGCCGTCGCTGCCGTTGCTGCCGACCACTCGTTTCGAAAACGCGAGGACCTGCGGATTGTCGGCTCCGTGAAGTGAGAGGTTGCGCAACCGTTGCAGCGCAACGTGGTTGCGGCGGATCTGATTGAGCCGAGTCAGGTAACCGGCCAGGCTTCGCCCCGCCTGCTCGGCGGCCGCGTAGTCGCGCGGTCGGTACTGGTACTTCTCTGAATCGAGATACTCCTCGCTGCCAGGGCGAAGCGGAGTGTTCTCGTACAACTCGAACCCGGAGTAGACACCCCAGCTTGGTGAGCCGGTGGCACCGAGCACTGCCCGGATCTTGAACGCGGGCGGGCCGCCCTGCTGCAGAAAGGCATGCAGGATGTCTTGGGTATTCACGAAGAAGTTCGGCCGCAAATAGTCGGACGTGTCGTGCGAGAGTTCCATCAGATAGCTCTCGAGTTCGGCTCTGGTGTTTCGCCAGGTGAAGTAGGTGTACGACTGATGGAAGCCGACTCGCGCGAGCGCCCGCATCATCGCGGGCCTGGTGAACGCTTCTGACAAGAACAGCACGTCGGGGTCGGTGGCCCTGACGTCGGCGAGTAGCTGCGCCCAGAAGGCGACCGGCTTGGTGTGCGGGTTGTCGACCCTGAAGATGTGAACGCCGTGGCTCATCCAGTGCCGCAGAACTCGGCGAACCTCGGAGTAGAGGCCTTCGTAGTCGTTGTCGAAGTTGAGCGGATAGATGTCCTGGTATTTCTTCGGCGGGTTTTCTGCGTATGCGATCGTGCCGTCGGCCCGCGTGGTGAACCATTCGGGATGTTCACGCACCCACGGGTGGTCAGGCGATGCCTGCAGCGCGAAATCCAGCGCGACTTCGAGACCGAGCCGGTTCGCCTCGGCGACGAACGCGTCGAAGTCGGCGATCGTGCCGAGGTCAGGGTGGACGGCGTCATGGCCGCCCTCGGGTGAGCCGATGGCCCACGGCACGCCAGGATCGTCGGGGCTCCGATCGAGCGTGTTGTTGCGCCCCTTGCGAAACGTCGTCCCGATCGGATGGATCGGCGGTAGGTAGACGACGTCGAAGCCCATGTCGGCGATGGCGGGCAGTCGCTTCTCGGCGTCCTTGAAGGTGCCCGAGCGCGGCGGATCAAGCGAGGAGCCTTCAGATCTCGGGAAAAACTCATACCAGGAACCAAAAAGCGCTCGCTCGCGATCGACCCACAACGGATAGCGCGGCGAGGCGGTGAGCAAGGTGCGCAGCGGATGGGCGGCGAGAACGGCCAACACCTGCGGTGTGAGAGCCGCGTGCAGCTGCTCGATCGGATCGCCGTCTGCCCGCAATGCCGCGACCACGTCGGTGATCAGATTCCGCTGGTCGGCCGGCACACCGGCCGCAGCTTTCTCGTGCAGGCGCGCGCCCTCTTCGAGCATCAGCTCGATGTCTTGCCCTTCGGGCACCTTGATGCGCGCGTCGTGTCGCCAGGTCTCGAGCGGATCGCCCCAGGCTTCGACATGGAAAGTCGAGAGACCGAGTGCCGTTGCCGTGACGACCGCTTCGTAGCGGTCGGTGCCGGGAGCGACCAGCCGCATCGGGGTGAAGGGCGAGGTCGTGCCGTCGGAGGCTGTCAGGACGACGTTGACGCCGAGCGCGTCGTGGCCCTCGCGGAAAACGGTGGCCGCGACCGTGAGTTGCTCTCCGACGACGGCCTTCGCGGGGTAGCGCCCGCACTCGATCAGGGGCGTGACGTCGGTGATCGGGATGCGTTCGGTAGTCATCGCTGCTGCGGGCGGCGCTGCCGTCGTCCGACTCGTAGCTTTAGCCGGCTTGGCAACGGCGGCCTTGGCGGGCGGCTTGGCCGCGGGCGACTTCGCGGCGGCCGACTTGGCTGCTGGCCGCTTGGCTGCAGCCGACTTCGACGCGCGCGGTCGGCTCGACGGGGTCTCGTTCTCGCTCATTGATGCGAAGCTATCGGGCAGCGGAGCGAACCGCGAGGACCATTCGCGATCTTCTGGTTCGTCTGGGCTATGCCGATTGACGCACCGGCCGATTCAGGCAGGACGACCGACTGGGCACGAAGTCCCCAGGGTAGGGTCATCGGCGTGAGAGCGATTCGACGATTCACGGTTCGTACCGTCCTGCCGGAGCGACTCGCCGCACTTGGCGATCTTGTCATGAACCTGCGCTGGTCGTGGCATGCCGAAACCCTCGGCCTCTTCGAGTCGATTGACCCTGCCATCTGGCGCGCGGTCGGTGCCGATCCGGCGAAGCTGTTGGGTCAGGTGTCACCTGAGCGGTTTTCCCAACTTGCGGGCGATGACGACTTTTTGGCGCGGCTCGACGCCGTGGCGTCCGATCTTTCGAGCTACCTGACGCAAGACCACTGGTTCCAGGGCCAAGGTGCCGACGCGCCAAAGGCGATCGCTTACTTCTCACCTGAGTACGGCATCACCGCCGTGTTGCCGCAGTACTCCGGTGGGCTCGGCATCCTGGCCGGTGACCACCTCAAGACCGCAAGCGACCTGGGTGTGCCGGTCATCGGCGTCGGATTGCTCTACCGGCGGGGCTATTTCAACCAATCGCTGTCACCTGATGGATGGCAGCAGGAGCGCTATCCACCGATCGACCCGCACGGGCTGCCGCTGTCGATGCTCACCGAGGCTGACGGGTCGCCGGTCACCGTGCCGATTCGTTTGCCCGGCCGCGACTTAGTGGCCCAAGTCTGGCTTTGCCAGGTCGGCCGAATTCCCTTGCTGCTACTCGACTCTGACGTCGAAAGCAACGCGCCGCCCGAGCGCGATGTCACCGACCGCCTCTATGGCGGCGGGAGCGACCACCGGCTGCGCCAGGAGATGCTGCTCGGCATCGGCGGCGTGCGTGCGGTGCGGGCTTTCTGCCGCTTGACCGGCCACGCCGAGCCCGAGGTCTACCACATGAACGAGGGGCACGCCGGGTTTCTCGCGCTCGAACGCGTGCGCGAGATGTCGACCGGCGCCGGCTTGAGTCTCGACGAAGCGCTCGAGGTCGTGCGCGCCAGCACCGTGTTCACCACCCACACCCCGGTGCCCGCCGGCATCGACCGGTTCACCCGGGCGCTCGTCGAGCAGCACTTCGGGGTCGGGCCCGACCGGGCGCTCGGCCTCTCGACGGAGTTCGTGCTCGGCCTGGGCGCCGAGACCGACCCCGGCGGCGACCCGCTGCTGTTCAACCGGGAGGTTATGGGGCTGCGCGTCGCGCAGCGAGCGAACGTCGTCTCGCTGCTGCACGGGGCGGTCAGCCGCGAGATGTTTTGCGGGCTGTGGCCGAAGTTCGAGCCGTCCGACGTGCCGATCACCTCGGTCACCAACGGCGTGCACGCGCCCACCTGGGTGTCGCCGCAGATGCGCCAGCTCGTGCGGCGCGACCTCGACGTCGACCTGCAGGACGGCGGGCCGGCCTGGGGC
>JBOGEK010000214.1:0-2185 GCA_050743645.1 Acidothermaceae bacterium | reverse complement strand
AGCGGAGACAGCGCGAACGACCTCGTGCACACGGCGCTCGACCCGAACGTGCACATCATGGAGGCGAAGGCGGCGACGTGCGGGATCAAGCCCGGCCGCCGCCCGCGCGGGAAAGGGCTCACGGAGTTCGTCGCCGAGATCCGCGAGCAGGCGCAGTCGCGTCGTGCACAAGAGCCGCGCGTCGAGCCCGAGGAAGCGCGCAAGACATGAGCCTCGCCGAGCACGAAGCGTATGGAGCAGAACAGCAGGAGCGCGTCGGCTTCTTCACCGATACGTCCGTGTGCATCGGCTGCAAGGCGTGCGAGGTTGCGTGCAAGGAATGGAACCAGGTGCCCGAAGACGGCCTGAACTTCACCGGAATGTCGTACGACAACACCCAAGGTCTGAGCGCCGACAGCTGGCGACATGTGGCCTTTATCGAGCAGAACAAGCCGATGGCGGGCCAGATTTCCGGCGTCCGGCATGACGGTGCCGAAGCCCAAGCCGACGTCGACGAACTCGACGTTTTCGCGCTTGCTTCGCAAGGAGCAGGCGTGCGGCCCGACCTGCCGTCAATGCATCCAGGCTCGGCGGAGGGCAGCAGACCCGACGAGCTGCGCTGGCTCATGTCGAGCGACGTCTGCAAGCACTGCACGCATGCGGCCTGCCTCGACGTCTGCCCGACGGGCGCGTTGTTCCGCACTGAGTTCGGCACGGTGGTCGTTCAGGAGGACGTTTGCAATGGTTGCGGTTACTGCATTCCTGCGTGCCCGTACGGCGTCATCGACATTCGCCCGGACGACGGCCGCGCGTGGAAATGCACGATGTGTTACGACCGGCTGCAGGTCGGCATGGAGCCCGCGTGCGCAAAGGCTTGCCCGACCGACTCGATCCAGTTCGGCGACCTCGATGAGCTGCGCGAGCGGGCCGATACGAGGCTGGCCGCGCTGCACGACGCGGGCGTCAGCGACGCGCGGCTCTACGGTCACGATCCCGCTGACGGCGTCGGTGGCGACGGCGCATTCTTCCTGCTGCTCGACGAGCCCGAGGTTTACGGGCTGCCGCCCGATCCGGTCGTGACAACGCGCGACCTGCCGGCGATGTGGCGTTACGTCGGGGCGGCCGCGGCGACGCTGGTGGTCGGTATCGCGGCTGTTTTCGGAGGTCAGCGCAGATGAGCGGTTCGAACGTCACCAAGGACGGCGTCGAGGGCGCCCAGCCCGATCGCGATGCGATGGTCGGAGTGGTCGCCGGTGATGCCGAGCAGCGAGCGCGCGTCGCGAACGCGGGCCGCACCGATCAGGGCGCCCGCGCCGGCCGCGGCAGCCGTGAACGCGGTGGTCGCGGTGGTCGCGGTGAACGCGCGATGGTGCCCGACGCCAGTTTCAGTTCCTATTACGGCCGCCCGGTTATCAAGAAGCCCAGCTGGCAAGAGCCCGACATCGCCGGCTATCTCTATCTCGGCGGGCTCGCCGGCGCGTCGTCCGCGATTGCGCTCGGAGCCCAGCTGACGAGGCGGCCGACACTCGAGCGGGTTACCAAGATTGGTGCGCTCGCGGCGATCAGTGCGGGCCTTGCCGGCCTCGTGCACGACCTCGGCCGGCCGGCGCGCTTCGTCAACATGCTGCGGGTTTTCAAGCCGACCTCGCCGATGAACATGGGCTCGTGGCTGTTGAGTGCCTACGGCCCGGCTGCTGGCGTCAGCGCATTGACGGCTGCCAGTGGGCGGTTCCCCAGAGTTGGGGGAGTCGCCACCGCGGGTGCCGCGGCGTTGGGACCACTCGTCGCCTCATACACCGCTGCCCTGATCTGCGACACCGCCGTTCCGTCATGGCATGACGGTTTTCGCGAGATGCCATTCGTGTTCGTCGGGTCCGCGGCGACTGCCGCGGGAGGGCTCGGCATGGTCGGCGCGCCGGTGCACGAGGCCGGTCCGGCTCGACGCGCCGCCTTGTTCGGCGGCGCGCTCGAAGTCGGAGCAGCGCGGATGATGGAAAAGCGGATGGGCGACTTGATCGGTACGCCTTATCGCGAAGGCGCCAGTGGCCAGAAGATGCGTGCCGCCGAAATGCTCACCGCAGCCGGTGCGCTCTGCGGGGCGACGCTCGGCAGGCGCAGCCGGCTCGCGGCGGTGGTGTCGGGTGCGGCGCTGCTCACGTCGTCCGCGCTAACGCGTTTTGCCATCTTCGAAGCCGGTGTTGCGTCG